>CAZHGP010000040.1:0-11333 GCA_964532175.1 uncultured Nitrososphaeria archaeon | reverse complement strand
TTTTTATATTTTATAATTTTACTCTTTACATATGCAAGGTTTAGAATAGCATTTCGGGCAGCGATCATTATATTTTGATAAAGTAGCTTCTTCTAAATCTATGTTTAAAAGATTACATAAACTTGCAAGCCAAGCTAATACATCTGCAGCTTCGCTTTTAATATTTTCTATATCTTTTTTAAGTATTCCTTCGCCTAATTCATTTATTTCCTCAACTAATAGTTTAAATGTTTCATTTACCCCCCTTTTATAATCTTTTTTAAAATATATTTCTCTCATTTTCTCTTGAAATTCTTTAATATTCAATCTAAATCACTTCTTCTAGCTGCTTTTGCCCAATCCCTGATAATGAATATATATGAGCCTTTCCAGTTTTATTTCTTATTATTATTCCTTCTCTTTCTAAATTTTTCAAATGTCTTCTTATTACTGTTTTTGATCTTGAAATTGTTTTTGATATTTCTTTTATAGTAAGTTTTTTATTCATTTTTAAAATTTTTATTATTTTTGAACGTGTCCTTATTCCTTTTTTATTATTCCTAATTTTTTGAAGATAAGCTCTTGGGTCTATTTCTTCAAACATTTTATAATAATTATATTCATTTAAGAAAAATATATTTTTTATCATTATTTTAAACCTACACGAAATCTTCTAAAGAAATTTGAGTTGTTATTTTCTCCATTTTTGAAATTTTTTCATAATCTTCTTTAAAACTTGATTTTATATTTTCTAATGTAATTAATATATGGTCTTTAACATATTCATTAAGAGTATATTTTTCAAGAAAAGAGGATATTATATTAATATATTTTTCAATGCTTTTTCTTGAAACTGTTTGTAATAATTCTTTACCACATTTTTCACATTTTAATGTGAGCGGTAAACGTCTATACTTAGTATTACATTTGCTACATCTAAAACTTTGTGAAAAGAAAGCTCTTGCATTTCCTATAATATCTGGCAATAGATGTGATAAAAGAATTTTTTCAGCTACTTCGCTTGTTTTTATTGAAGAAAGCATATTTGTTAAAGTAAGTTGTTGAATAATTTTTTCTTCCATTGAAACAAATTTCTTATATAAAGATTCTTTTTCCTCAGTAATTATTTCCTCTTGAGGATGAGTAAATCCAAATCCAGAATATTTTTCAATCGAATCATTCAATTTATTTTTTATAGTCATTATTATTTTATAAACTTCACTAATATGGCATCCCTCACTTGCTTTAATATAAAATTCTAATGGATAATTCCAACTTACATCAAGATTATGAGATTGCTCATCTACTTCGCTTGGATCAATTATTGGTGTTATTAAAATTGGCGAATCCATCTTTCCTCCTATTTTATCTGGAATGTATAGATTTGAATAATTTATCAAAACATCAAGTAGCAACATAATACTATCTTCATCCCCATCACAATCCCTTCTTTTTGCTGCATGCCATACTGGATGAGCAAAACACACATTCGATTCTGTGAAGCCAATTATCCTCCCTATTACTCCAACATATGTATGTGGAGATAATCCTACAACCAATTTTCCTATAAGGTCACTTGGTTTATTACACTTATAGTATGGTGGCATATTGCAAATTTTCATAAGAATTTCATCTATAAATTTTGAAACTTTAACCAAATATTCAGCTGCTTTTAAAGGAATTATTATATCTTGTATTTTTAATTCACATATTTGATTTTCTGATACAAGTATATTACCATTTACATCGTATGAATATCCCAATTCGATAAGTTTTTTAATTGGAGTATTTATTTCAGCTGGAGTAAAATGAGTTAAAGGAGCATTTGTTGAATCAAATCTTGTTGTACCATCCTTATATACATACAAATCATATTTTGCTCTTAAAATCCCTTTTTCTAACATTTCCGGACATTTAGTTTTACTTGTTAAGCCTTGAACTCCTTTAATTCTTGAAGGAATATAATTTATTTTAGAGAAAATATTTTTTAATTCTTCTTCAATATTTATTTGAAATATTTTAGAGAAAATTATTTTGCTACCGCATTTTTTGCAACTCTCTATTTTTGGATCGTTATATTCTTCGCCACATTTTTCACATGTACCAAAAATAAAGGTAGGAGAATTACAAACAATGCATTTATTTTTCCATGTTATTTCTCCACAATTTATACATTTTCTTTTAACAAGTTCAACATTTATTATTTTTCCATTTTTTGCAGCAGAAAATATATCTCTTGTTGCTCCTCCCTCTAAGCCTATTGGAAATAATACATTTGGTGGAGGGGACATTTTTCTAGGACCTGCTTTTTCAGGCCTGCCCATTCTAGCACTTATGAAAGAACCTGCTTTCTTTCTAAATTTAAAACCTAATAATGATGAAATTATTTCATAAACATTCTTTTTATCTTCAAATGAAATGTTTATATTTTTCAATGGTAAAAGACAGAAAATTAATGATTTAAAATTATCAATTGAAGTAATTATTTTATCTTCTTTAATACTATGTTCCATTAAAATTTTTTCAAAAATATTTTTAATACTTATATCGAGTGGAAGTTCTATAGATTTTTTTAATATTTTAAATTCTTTCTCTTTAATAATTTTTGAAAACCAATTTCTTAATTGAATATATTCTTCAATTGAAATATTTTCCCAAAAGAATAAATAATTAGGATGAAGAGTTATTTTTAATGAGTAGCTTATTCTTATAGCTTCTTCTATAGAAGGTTTAAAATTAAAAGGATGGTTAATTAATGCTATTAATCGATTTTTTGGTATTAATAATTTCTTAGAAGCTTCTTCATATGATCCAAATTTTTCTTCGATTTTATTTTTAAATTCTAAGGCCCACCATTCTTCACAATATCCTGGAGGTCTTAAAGTAGCATTATTCTCTATAATATCACCAATAGAAATTAATACATCTCCTAAGAAAAGTATTTTATCTATTTTTCCAGAAACTTCATTAAATTTCTCAAGTGTATCTAATTTGATTACATCTCTATTATTTGTTAGAACTATTGGTGGATGGATTGAAGATACAGGTGATATTGTAGCACCTTTTCCTGGATAATCAATCTTTATTTGTGTTCCTGTTACTAAGTACCCTTTAAGAACTTTAATTGTTATTGGATGCAAACCTATAGTAGCCATTCCAGTCCCTCTAGCTCTTCCATATCTAATCCTCAATCCACCAAAAATATTTGATGAACTAAATACAGGTCTGCCACCTACAACTTCTTCTAAATATTCTTCTATTCCATGGCCTTCATTTGAAGCATTTGAGCTTTCTTTTATTAATGTTTCAACCCAATCCCATCCTGTTAAATTCATGTCTCTAACAATTTTCAAAACCTTTTTAGATCTTCCAACAATTCCATCATTTATAACTCTTAAAGCTCCACCTCTAAGATAGTTTGTTTCTATTCTAGGCAAATTCCTAAAAGACGGAACTAAAATTTTATCTGTTGGAATACCTGTAATTTCTATAGGAACATTTCTTAAAGCTATTTCAATAAGTTTCTCCATTATTGGATATTGAAAACGAGAAACTCTTCTACTATATATTCTAAGTTCTTCTATAAAGCGCCATATTTCTTCATTTGTTGGAATGTATTTTGATAAACCAAATAAACGACGTATATAATCAGCTAAAACGATTACTACTGCAAGTTCAGTTCCACCCGCAGATCTTATTGGTCCAGCAAAATATACAGCTAAATAATTTGAACCATCAAGATTCTTTTTTATTTTTACTCCTGCTATACCTTCTGAAGGAGCAGCTGTAATACATGGAGGCGTAAGAACAGCTAAAGCTGTTGAAAGAGCTTGATGAATAATTTCTTCATCACTCTTTTTTCCAAGTAAGCTATATACAATATACTCAGCAATTTTAAATGCGAGCAAATCTCTAGTCATTTTCTTACTTAATTCCCTTATTTTTTCAGCAATTTTTGGTGGACCTACTAAAAGTTCAACTCTTTCAGCAGAATCATAAGCATATTTTATTTCAACTTCATTAATTGGAGAATTAAGAATATTTCTAACTTTATTAGCTATATCGTAGCACTCTTTAGCCTCTTTTAAAATCATTGAGAAATATTCTTCATGTGAAGACATATTTGTTTTTTCTCATTTAAAATTTATTTATTGCCTCAATAATCTTAAAAAGCTTCTCAGGATGCTCTTCAGCAATAGTTCCAGTAACTATAGCATTTGCTCCTGCTTTAATGAGTTCTAAAGCTGTAGTAGGATCTCTAATTCCTCCACCAACAATTATTGGTATTTCTACAGCTTTTTTAACAATGCTAATAGTCTTAGGTGGAATAGGTTCTCTTGCTCCTGATCCTGCTTCAAGATATACAAATCTCATTCCAAGATATTGAGCTGCTAATGCATATGTAACAGCCACTTCTCCATGGGATGGTGGAAGAGAAATAACTCTTCCCATTGCAGCAACAGCTGTATCACTATTAAAAACTATATATCCTAAAGGTATAGGTTCAATATTATATTTCTTAACAAGTAGTGCTCCTTGAGCTTGAGCACCAATTATATAATACCATTCAACAGAATTAAGTAAAGACATAAAGAAAATAGCATCAGCATATTTACTTACTGCATTAATATTATTTGGAAAAACAATTATTGGAATTTTAATTTCTTTTTTTATTTCTTTTATGAAAAAATCTACTTCTTCTGTAGAATATATTGTTGATCCTCCTACCATTATTGCAGAAGAACCATGATTTTCTACTTCTTTAGCTAATTTGCAAGCAGACTCTATATTAATATTTTCAGGGTCCATTAAAGTTAAATGTATGGGTCCCTTACTCATTTTTTCATAAAGATATTTTTCAACTTTTCCAATTTTAATTTCAAACATTTTTTTTCCTCTAAATATTTTTATTTTCTTAATAATTTAAGTTTTTTCAATATCTACAGTAGTAACTCTTTTTGTAACTCTATCATACCACTCGCAATATGCATCTACTAATAGATAATTTGGATACATTTTAATATGTTCTTCTACTCCACATTTCATACATTTAACGATAGCATATTCGTCTCCTTTATTATAACTTATACTAACAGATTCTTCATTGCATAATGGACAAATAAATACTGTTGGAGGAGGCTTAATGACTTTCTTTTTTACAACTTTCCTTCTACGACGCCCCAATCTTAACACCTTATAATAAAGAAATATTTATACAAATATATAAGTTAAAAAGTTATTTATTTTTAAAGAAGATTTAAAGGTTTTAAACAACTTTTAATTTAAAATAATAAATTTAGTAATAAAGCCGGGGTCGCCTAGTGGTTTTTTAAAAAACATAAATGGCGGAGGCCTCGAGATCACGCATAAGTTAGCCTTTGGCTTTGAAAAAAGCCGCGTGGGTTCAAATCCCACCCCCGGCGTTATTTTAGAGTTAATAGCAAATACACTATCAACTAATCTATTACAAAGTACAATTCCAAAATTTCTTTTAAATAATATTTTGCTTTCTTAATATTTGATATATGTATTTGTATTATTCTTATAGTCCTAATTCTCTTTCAAATCTTTGTTTTTGAGATTTGTATTCTTCTTCCTTTATTTCCCCTATCTTATATTTTATTTCTACTTTTTCCATTTGTCTTTTAATTCTTCTATATTCTTCCATCAAACTTCTAACATTTTCAAGCGTTTCATTTAATTCTTTTAATATTTTATTCATTTTCTGTTTATCTAATCCAAGTGTTAGAGCGTCTTTTTGGAATTTTTCTATTTTCTCAACAAGTGTTGCTTCAAATTGAGGTATATCTGCAAGTTTTATTTTAAATGGATTTTGAAGAATATTTTTCTTAGGTTTAAGACGTGAAATTTCTCTATCTAATTCAAGTTTCATTGTAATATAATCTTTATCACGAACTTCGCCAACTTCATGCCTTATTTTTAATTCATCAAGTTTCATTGTTAAATTCTTAAGTTCTTCTTCAACATTCTTAAGTTCTTTAATTCTTTTCTCTTCTAATTTCTCTAATTTTGTTTGATATTCATTAAATAATTCTAAGAATATATCAGCTCTAGCTTCATTATTAAGGAATAAATCTACAAGTTTTAAACGCCAATTATGTATTAAAGCTAATTGATCTATAAGTTTTTGAACATCTATTTCTTCTAATGGTATAGCTTCTGTTGGAATTAATGGTGGAGGCATTGTTGGAGCTTCTTCTTTTATTTCTTCTTTAACTTCTTTTTCTTCTTCAATGAAAGGTTTTTCAATTTCAACTTTTTTAGGGACTTCTTCAATTTTCTTAGGTAATTCAGCTCCACAAAACATACAATATTCTCCAATTATTGTAAGTTGCCCACAATTAGGACATACTATTCTTTCAGGTCTTTCAATTTCACTCATTTTAATCACTCTCTTAATATTATTAGATAAATAAATGTTTTTCTAATTTATTATTTTAAATATTATTTTAGTAATACTTTAAGATGTTCTATGAAAAGTATATTTCAGCACCTAGGTTTTTCAAAATATTCAATATTTCACTATAATTATTTATAAATAAATTTGCCTCAATTATTTCAATTTTAGTTTGAAGCACATAAGCAATTAATAAGCATACAAGCGTTATTCTATAATCTTCATGAGCATTTAATTTAGCTGGAGATAATTTTTCTGCTCTTAGATAAATCGTTTTCCCATCAAAATGCATTTCTGCTCCTATTTTTCTAAGTTCTATTTCTAATAATTTAATCCAATCTTTATCAATATAAGCATTATCGATATTTTTTATTATACTCCATTTATTTGAAAGACAACCTAAGGCAATTGCTATAGGTGTTAAACTTGGGGCTTCATAAGAATCAAAACTTATTGGTTTAAATTCACTACTTCTACTATCTATTTCTAAAAAGTCTTTTTCTATAATTACTTCAGCTCCATGCTGTTTAAGTAAATCTATTATTGCTTTTTCTGGTTGAAAACTTTCCATCTTTAAAGAATTAGCTCTTATTAATGAATGTGAAATTGATGCTATGGATAATATTATTGAAGATGAAAAATAGCTTCCATCGATTGTTTTTTCTAAAGATTGAAAACTTTCTCGTTGAGAAGGTATAATTAAAGTATTTTCTTCTTCATTTATATTTATTTTTATTCCTGCTTCTTCAATTGTTTTTAAAGTAAATTTTAAAAGTGGATTTTTAAATAATTCTTTAGATGTTTTTATTTCAATATCTTTATTATTATTTTTTAGTAAAGATAAAATTATTCCTGAAACAAGATATTGATTAATTTTTTCATTTAATTTAATTAATTGTTTTTTATTTATAGGACCCTCTATTTCTATAGATTCTTTTTTTCTATATCTTTTTTCAATTTCTAAAACTTGCATTAATTGATTTATTAATTTTAGTATGGTCTTCTTTTTTCCATTAAAATAGGTTTTTCCATCTACTAATATTGATAAAGGTATTATAAAACCAGCGGTAATTTCAGAAAAACCTACATTTATATTTTCTTTCGGTACTTCAAATTTTTCTTTTCCAATAATTGTTAAACTATTATTTTCCTCAAAAAATTCTATACCATAATTTTCTAAAGCATTTTCGACAATTTTTACTTCTAAACTTTTTGATGGATTATTTATTCTTGATTTATCATTTATGAATGAAGATAAAATAAGATATTCTATAGTATCAATTTCCGAAGGAAGTGTATTAAAAGAGCCTGTTATTGTTTTTTCACCATCTATAGTTAGGGTTCTCATTTCTTATTTTTTTCTACTTTTTTCTACTATTTTATATTTTCTAAAGATATTTTTTATTTTTTAGAATTATTAATCGATTAAAAGTATTTTCATCACGTAAAAACTTTTTAAGCTAGTTTAATATTTTGAAGAAAAGTTTGAAAAGTGTATTTATGGTTACATAGAGATGCTTAAGAAAACTCTTACAAAAGAAGAACTTATTAGAATAATAAACCTATGTGAAAATATAGAGAAAAGTGGTATTGATCCTTTTTCAATTAAAGTTTCAGATTTGCTTTATCGCCTTAGAAAAATATTAGAAAAATCAAAAGATATAGAAGAAATAGTATTGGATGCTGAAACGCTTTATAAAATTTCTCTTCTTATTGCTTATCAAAGCAAATGGTTAAAACAAAAAGCTTCTTCTTTATTTATTGATTATCAACTTTTAGCAATTAAACTTTCTACCTCAAGTATTGAAAATATAGCCTTAGCTTTTCTTAAAGCTTGGAATCCTATAATATCTTTAGAGCAAATTACTCTATATAGATTAAGACAAGGAATAGAATATTTTATAAGCTTACCAACTAGAGAGAAAAAAACAATTTTTTCAGAAAAATTAAGTGAAAAAGAATTAAGTGAAGCTATTAAAAAACAATTAATTGAAGAAAAACTTTTTGAAGAAAATCTTGAAAAAATTTATCAAGAGCTTTTAGAAAAAGCATCTAAAGAGGAAGTAAATTATTGGAATTTTATTAAAAAAGAAGATTTTAAAGAAACAATAGAAAGAGCATATTTATTAAGCTTTCTTATATCTACTGGAAGAGTAAAAGTGAAAATAGACCCTTTAAGCGAAAAAATAATCATTAAACCATTAGAGAAAAAAATTGAAAGTAAAATAACTTCTTCATTATCAATAGTTATTAATAAAGAAATTTTAAAAAAGATAAGCTAATTTTTTAAAATCGATTAAAAAATAGAATATTTAAATGAAAAAACTAGAAAAAAGTTTATTTTTGTTCATTTTTGTTCATAATAGTTTAATTTTTTAAAATAGAAATGAACGTTACAAAAACAAAACATTTAAATAGAAGAAAATATGTTAAATAAATAGATAAATTATGAATATTTTCTATATAAAATTTAAAAAAATTATTGAGGTATTTAAAATAAATAGAAGGAATCGATCAAAAATTGGAACAAGCCCAGTAGTAAGTAATGTAATACTTGCTTCTACTACTCTTTTAATAGGATTTATTATGATAGGATCTACAATGAATTGGTCATTAACAACAAGCATGGAATATGGAGTTGCTACAGAAAAAGCTATTGCAAGTCAAAAATCAAATTTAATTATAGAACATGTTCAAATAATTGATAATAAAGCATATATTTACTTATATAACATAGGTAGGATTCCTTTAAGAATAGTATGTATTAATATTTATAAATTAGGAGAAGCTCCCCCATCACCAAAATATGAATTAAAAACATTCACGGATGGAAAAACTTTATTGGATATAAATGATTTTAAATGTTTAATTGAAAATATAGGTCCTTCATTATTAGGCAAAAGTTTGATTATTAGAGTATATGCTATAGCATTTACTATTTTTGACCCATATAATCCTGCAAAAAATATTGAATGGGGTATAAAAATTGATTATTTATACAATGCATAAGAAAAGAGGAGCATTATCAAACATTATTGCTGCTATAATAATGTTTGCTACTTTATTTTCAATCATAATACCTTTAATATTTTATATTCAAAATGAAAATGTTCTATACAATTCTGCTGTTATTGAAAGGAGAGAATTAGATTATTATAGATCACAAGAAGATTTGGAAGTACATGCTTATGAAGATTTAAAAGATAATAATAAAATTAAAGTTGAAGCATATAATAAAGGGGATATTTCTGTAATTATTGAACGTATATGGGTTATTGATAGAGACTTAGGTTTAAATGGAATTTACATTTTTGAAGATAATAGTGATTGTACACCAGATTTGCCTTATTTATTAAATCCTAGAGAAAAAGTTGTAATTTTTGATACTGGCATAAAAGCAATAGTAGATCATTTTTATGATATTAAAATAGTTACAAGAAGAGGAAACATATATATTCCAAAAGAGAGCCCATTGCTTGGTGGACATGGTGGGAATCCAGCAACATATGCCTATTCTCTTATAGTTACAATTGTTAATATGCATCCTGGTACTACTTATAATTTTACATTGGTAGGTAATGTGCCATATTCTCCTTATACTTTAATTTATAAAGCAACAGCTAGTGTACAAGATATTTCTATGAGTTTTGGTGTTAATGCAGGAGAGTATACTTTATATATGTCTGATGGAGCTGGTTGGAATATTGAAAAAACTATTTTAGTTCCACAAACATTAGCTGTTGTAATGGATTGTTCTCTTTCTCATATAATGTATGGTTTAGAAGTTACGATATATTCTTATCCTAAAAATCCACTTAAACTTAATTCTACATTTACTATTAGAGCTAAAGTAAAAAATATAGGATACTCAACTCTTAATGTTGTTGCTGTACTAAAAACAAACTCTACATGGGAGATTATTTCTGGAGAAGAACAATATATAGAAGATCTTCAAAGTATGGAAGAAGCAATTATTTCTTGGGATGTAAAAGTTACAACTGTTGGAAAATTCGGTTTTTGGGTTATAGCTGATGGCATAGAATCAAATGCTGTTATTATTGAAGCTAAAAAGTAATTTCAAAATGAATTTAATTTAAGTAAATCTTTCAAAAATGGAAAAGTTTAATAGTATTATGCAAAATAATTTTAACTATATTTTTATATTTCTTTTCTTCTTTTTTTTTTTTTTCAGAGAAGTTTTTTCATTTTTTAATACTATTATACTTACTGCAATAATATTAAAAAATATAATAACATTTACTTAATAAAGATATTTAAAGTATTTATCTTTTGCTATTAGTTATTATAATAAAAAATCGATAATAAATTTAATAAAGATTCATAGAAGTGAAAAATACATGGTCAAATTAAGTAAAAGTGTTGAAAAGCATCGTGAAAAAGCAATCAAGAAAATCAATTTTGTAATATTTACTATAAGCTCTACACTTTATAATAAAAAAGTTAAAGGAGAAAAAATAAATGATGAATCTGGAAATAAAGCTATAAAATTAATAGAAAAATCTGGATATAATGTTATTAAAAAAATTATTTTACCAAACGATATTGAATTATTAAGAGAAGAAATAGATTCTTATATAAAAGAATTTTCTCCAGATGTAATAATCACTATTGGAGGAACAGGGTTGAGTCCTAGGGATGTTACAATTGAAGCAATAACTCCAATTTTCGAGAAAAGTATTCCAGGATTTGGAGAATTGTTTAGATTTCATAGTTTTAAGAAAATAGGTACCGCATCTTTTTTATCAAGAGCTGCAGCTGGAATATATAAAGGAGTAGCTATATTTTCTCTTCCAGGGTCTCCTCATGCAATTGAAATTGCTTTAAAAAGAATAATTTTGCCTGAAATTGGACATTTAGTAGCTCATTTAAAAGAAAAAATTTGAGCGAATTAAAAAACAATTATACTTTATTTTTT
>CAZHGP010000039.1:0-11849 GCA_964532175.1 uncultured Nitrososphaeria archaeon | reverse complement strand
TTGCTAGATTAGAAAAAGAAAAACAAGTAGTATGAAAAAAACATAAAACAACTTCATAAGATTTAAAAATATTTTCGAAAATATTTTTAAATCCCTTCCCTTATCAGATTTCAAATTCATCTACCAATTTAATCCTATAACTATTCTTAGAATTTTTAAAATAGTGCTCTCCAGTGGGTGTTCTTATTCTTTCTTAAATCTTTTCCACTTTTTAAGAAAGCTTTTTAATTTTTCTTCTAATGCATATTTTTTTATAAATTATTTTAATTTAAGAATTTGAATTTTAATATTTATTTCATAATGAAAATAAAAACTAAAATGATCCTCTAAAATTTTCACTTAATAATTCGACTTCTTCTTTTTTATCCATACTCATTAAAATGAAAATTTAGAATATGTAAGAAATAATTAATAGATAATAAATGAAAGTAGTTAAATAATAGAAACAATACATTGAAGTAACAAAGTTTAAAAATGAGTTAAGTATTCTATTCTTCTATATTTTTTCCTCCTTCTCTTGGAACTGCTTCATAACATCTTTTTTCGTTATTATTCCTGCCTCTATAAGATTAACTAAAGCATTCAATGAAGCTTCTCCACTAAGCCTCCCGACTCTACCAGCTATTTGCCTCCATTTCAATTTCGTATTTCCACTTTTAGATGAATAAAGTATTCCTAGCACATCATTCACTTTAACAAATTGTATATCTCTTATTTTTTTCAAATTTATTTTAGATGAACATTCTATATATATTGTTCCACCATTTTCTCTTTCAGGAAAAATATTGGGGTCTTTCAAATATCCTTTAGGAATAAAAGACCTACAAGTACTATATATCAAAAATCTTCTGAACCTATCTAAAGTAGTGGTAGTTTCTATATTAACCAATTTTCCCTTCCCTTTTTTATATAAAAATTCTTGCTTTATAAATCTTGCCTTTTTTTCATTTTATAAAAATAGAAAAATAAAAAATAAAAAGTTTAAAAAATATTGAAAAAATAAGAGAATTGATTATATACTAAAAAGAGATTTTTTAATGAATCGTAGGAAATTTTTAAAATTTTTTGAGAATGTAAAAAAAGAAAAATAAAAATATCCTAAATTGCTCCAGACCTAATTTCTTGCTTCATGAATAAAATATAAGAAATTGCAAAGCATATGAAAATCATTATTATTAAAATCATTAAATATGGCAATGAAATTATTATGCTTTGATCTATTGGTAATGGATTTGGTATTATTCTACTTGTTTCCATTCCAATAATTGGAGAAATTGTTCTAATCGTTGGTGTAAGTATAACTATTGTAACAATCTCAAACAATTGCTCTGGAGAAAATTGCAAAATCATTTGTTGCAATTCTTGCCTTTTTGCTAAAAATTCCTCATTAAATAAAAGGGTAGGATCAGTAATTGGAAAAGCAATATTTACGATAAAATTAGCAATTAAGAAAATGAAGAATGTAAAGAAAAGCCATACAGCTACTGAAGCTAAAGCAGATGTGGCTACCTTTTTAAAAACTATTGAAAATAATATTCCAATATTCATCCAAAAAACAGTATACAATATGCACAATCCTATAAAGAATAAAATTCTTAAAAATTCATCTAAAGTTGGAGGGCCACCAAAATAATATATTCCAATTCCAATTAAAATTCCAGTTATACTTCCATAAATAATTGAAATTGTAATTAATCCAGCTAAAAATTTTCCATTTATAAAAGAATCTCTATGAATCGGTTGTGATAAAACTTTTGTTAAAGTTCCACTTGAAAGTTCAGAATTTATTGCATCAAAACCAAATAATATTCCAATTATCGGTCCAAAATAGCTTACAAAGAAAATGAAAGCAGGAAGCAATCCAGTTGTAGAAGTAAATATCCTTAAGAATAGGAAAGATTCAGAGGATAAACTATATGCAACATTTGCAATTGCTTGTATTGAAAGAGTTGCTGTCGATATGCCTACCAAATATATTAAAAGGAAAACAATTATAAACCTTTTACTTAAAAAATTATCCTTTAATTCTTTTATACAAACTGTAATTAATCCAACCATTTTTCATTTCTCCTCAAAATATTGCTTATAAATTTCATCAAGAGTATATTCTCTTAATCTTAAATGCAATATTGAGAAATTTTCTTCAATAAGCTTTTTTGCAATCTTAGGCCTAATGTCATTCTCTGCTTTAATTATTATTAAATCATCTTTCACTTCAACATTTTTTACTTCATCAATTTTCTTTATAACTTCTAAAGCTTCTTCCCATCTTTCGAGAACTTTGATTTCAATATTGAAAAAATCTTCTTTCAATCTTTCTTTTCCAAGTCTATCTATCGTTCCTTCAGCTAATAACTTTCCCTTAACAAATATTCCAACTCTTTTACATACTCTTTGAACTTGATGTAAAAGATGAGAAGATAAAAATATTGTTATCCCTTTCTCTTTATTTATTTTCTCAATTAAATTTAGCACAAGCTCAGTTGCTTCAGGATCTAAACCAAGAGTTGGCTCATCCAAGAAAATAAGCTTTGGATCTTTCAATAATACTTCGGCAATTCCTAATCTTTGTTTCATTCCACGAGAAAATTCTCCTACTTTCCTATCCATTTCTTGCGATAATCCCACAATTTCTAATAATTCTTTAATCCTTTTAGAATATTCGCTATATGGTATTCCATTCAATTTTGCAACATATTCTAAATTTTGTTTTGCAGTTAAATCTTCATAAAAACCAATATTTTCTGGAAGATAGCTTACAATTCTCCTTACTTTTAAAGAATCTTTTAAAGGATTTAAATTAAATACTTTTGCTTCTCCCGAAGTAGGTTCAGTAAGACCCATGAACATTAATATTGTAGTTGTTTTTCCGCTTCCATTAGGGCCAAGAAAACCAAATATTTCCCCCTCTTCAATTAATAAATTTAAATTATCTACTGCTACTATTTCTCCATATTTCTTTGTAAGATTTATAGCTTCTATAGCTACCATTTTATCTCCTTCCAAATTTAAAGAAAATCAATAATAACCCTGCAATTATTGCAATTACTATTCCTATTCCAATCCATCCCCATATTGGAGGAGATGAAACTGTCACTCTAATATCCAATTCTTTTGCTCCATATTCATAATTTGCTCTTAAAGTTATTGAATAATCTCCAGGTATTGTATTACTTGGGGAAGCTATTTCTATGGAGACTTCTCTATTTTCTCCAGGAGCTAAATTGTTTACTTCATTTGGATCAAAAATTATTTTCCATGCTTCAGGTTTACTCGATGAAAAAGTTATTCTTTTAATATTAGCCGTTCCTTCATTAGTAATTATAAGCGATAAATAGCTTTTCTCACCAGCAATCGTTCCAATATTCAATCTTCCAGTAGAAGTTCTCATACTTATTTTATAAGTTCCGATTATTACAATCTTCAAATCTATAGAATTGCCAATGTTTTCTGAATATGCAGAAAATCTTATTGTATAATTCCCTTCTTTTGCAATTTCAGGAGCAGTAACACTTATTTCCAAATCTCTACTACTATATCCACTTAATTGTATGCTTGATATTTTCTTTGTTTCATATGCTGGCCTAATTTCTGTAATCCATCCAGGAGGAGCATTTGCTACTAAATTGAATATTCTTTCTTCACTTCCATCATAACTTAATGTAACTCTGAATTGGAAAGTTGATCCAGCTGTTCCTTCAAGTACTGGGTATAAAGTTGATAGCTTTACTTCACCAGCTTTAGGTGTAACTACTTCTTTAGCTTTTAAATCAATTGAAATTTTAATTTCCTTTCTAATTTTACCATCTATTGTAGAAGCTAATAAAACATATTCATAAATTCCTTGAGAAGCATTTGCTGGAACAGTAAAACTAAAATCTATAGGAATGCTTTCTTTAGGTAATAAATATATGCTTTTTAAATTATATCCTTTATATTTAAATTTTGCATCCCATTTCGGACCTGAAACTATAGAAAAAGCAATATTCAATGTTTCATTCATGTTATTTGTGATAGTCAATGGAATAGTAACACTACTTCCTACTTCTAAAATCAATCCACTATATGTAGAATGGAAAACGATTTCTTCATTTTCTTCATTTAAGTTTATCGTAGTAGAATTTTTTAATAATCCATATCCAAAAATTGTAAAAGGCAATATTAAAATGAGAGCAATTGATATAAAATTTATCGCTCTCATTTTCTATCTATTTTTTATTTTTTAAAAAAAGGCAATTTATAAATTTTAAAATAAATAAATTGCAAAAAATTTTTATACTTAAATTTTTTAAGAAATATAGATTTTCTATGAGGAAATTAATCATAAAAGTAAAAGAAATTAAAGGAAAATGCGATATAATGAAAATAGGAGATTATTTTATAGTAGATGGAAGCAAGCTTATAATTCCAGAAAAGAATAAGCATATATGCATATATTCTTTATCAAGCCTTTTACCTTTATTACCTGCTAAACAAAGGAATATTGTTGAACCTGAAGATTGGCTTCCAAGAACAAGCCTTATTGAATGTCCAGACCCAAATGGAAGAGTTATATGGGAAATATCATATTTAGAAGAATAATTTCATAAATTTTTTCTTAAAAAAATTTTCTTAATATCTTCTTCTTTTATTCTACCTTTCTCTGCCTCAAGCACACATTTTCCAGAAATTAATACATATATTCTTGAAGCTATTTCTAAAGCTTTTCTTACATTTTGTTCAATTATAAGAAAAGAAATATTATATTCTTTATTCAATTCTTTTATTTTTTCATAAAAAATCTTTATAATTTTTGGAGCTAAATTAGCTGTAGGCTCATCCAGTATTAATATTTTTGGCTCAATAATCATTGCTCTTGCAAGTGCAAGTATTTGCCTTTCTCCTCCACTTAATGTTCCTACTTTCCTATTTTTTAGAATATTCAATTCTGGAAAAATTTTAAATATATTATTTAAAGAATCTTCAATTTTCTTCTTATTTTTTAGTATATATGCTCCAATTTCTAAATTTTCTTTTACTGTTAAATCTGTAAATACATTATCTAATTGAGGTACATAACCAATCCCTTCTTTAATAATTTTATTTAAAGCAATTCTTGTTATATTTTTACCATTAAAGAAAATTTCTCCATTGAATACTTTAGCAATTCCAACAATGCTTTTTATTAAAGTTGTTTTCCCTGCTCCATTTGGTCCAATGAGAAAAACCATTTCTCCTTTATGAACATTTATTGAAATATTTTCTATTATGATTATATCATCATATCCTGCTGAAACATTTATTGTTTTAAGTATTTCCATTAAGACACCTATTTTTCTCCTATGTATGCTTCCATTACTTTTTCATTATTTATTATTTCTTTAGGAGAACCTTCAGCAATTATTTTCCCTTTATCCATAACAAAAATGTATTCAGCAAAATCAAATAGAAAATCTATTCTATGTTCTATTATAAAAAAAGTAATATTAAAATTATCTCTTAATTCAATTATTTTTTTAAATATTTTTTCAGCTAATATTGGATTTATTCCTGCAATTATTTCATCTAATAAAAGTATTCTAGGGTTGCACATTAAAGCTCTTCCAATTTCAAGAAGTTTTAATTGTCCTCCAGAAATATTCGTTGGTAAAGAATTTCTTAATTCTTTCAATTCTAAAAATTCAAGTATGCTTAATGCTTTCTTTATATTTTCTTCTTCTATTTTTCTCCAATTATTTTTATTAAAAACATTTAATATTTCTTCCCCTTTAATATTTTTAGCAGCTATTAGCATATTCTCAAGTATTGTTAATTTTTTAAGCAATCTTGGAATTTGGAAACTTTTAATAATCCCTTTATTTGATATTTTATATGGTTCCAAATTATCTATTCTTTCTCCATTAAAGAAAATTTTTCCATTATCAATTTTATAAATTCCAGAAATAAGATTGAATAAAGTTGTTTTTCCACTTCCATTTGGTCCTATTAAACCTGTTATTGATTTTTCTTTAACTTTAAGAGAAACATTTTTTACTACTTCTAATCCATTAAAACTTTTACATACATTTTTCAAAATTAATATTTCTTTCATTTTTATTCAACTCTCATTCTTTTCTCTCTCAATATGCCCTCTGGTTTATACATAATGAATATAACCATTAAAATACCTGTTATAATGAACATAAAATTGTTTGGATCAATTGGGATACTTACATAATCCTTCAATATTCTTGTTCCTCTTTCAATCCCCCTCATAAATAAAGCTCCAATTATAGCTCCATTAATATTGGATGGACCACCTATAATACACATTATCCATATAGTAAAAGTTGTAGTTGATAAAAATAAATCTGTGCTTACGTATCCAATATATTGTGATAAGAAGCTACCAGCTGCACCTGCCATAGCAGAACCTATAGTAAATGCTTGAGTTTTATATTTGAAAGTATTTTTACCAAGAGTTTGAGTTAATAATTCATCTTCTCTAATTGCTCTCAATATCCTTCCATAAGGTGAATTTATTATAATTCTTAAAAACAAATAGAAAAATAGCAATATTCCAATTATTAATAATAAATTTAATAATAGGAAAATTTCATAGCTTAAATTTTTTAATGGAAAAGCTGATGGAATATTTCTTAAACCTATTGGTCCTCCAGCAATCCAATATTCATTTTTCAATATAATTCTAAAACATTCATTTAAAGCCAATGTTACAATCGCAAAATAATCTTCTCTAATTCTAATCATCGAAATAGACAATATTAAACCTATTAAAGCTGAAAATAAAATTGCAAATAATAATCCTATAAAATAATTTAAACCATTCAATGTTACAATTGCTGAAACATATGCTCCAATCATAAAGAATAATGCTTTACCAAAATTCATTATTCCAGTAAAACCATACTCAATACTTAAGCTAAGAGATAAAATAGAATATAAAGCAATCCATATTAATGTATCTAAAATGAATGCTATCATTTTTATCACTTTTATTTCTCAATTTTTGTAAATAATCCATAAGGTTTTAGAAGAATTATAACTATTAAAATTATAAAAGCTATTATTGCTTTATATTCAGTTGATAAATTTAAAATTGTTAATAATATTATTGAAAAATTCTCTATTAAGCCTATAATATAAGCTGAAGCTATTATAGAATATGGATTTTTTATTCCACCCAAAATAATTATTGCAAAAATTGAAATCATTAAGTCCCATCCAAGGATAGGGGTTATTCTAGTATCTCCAGCTCTAAAAACTCCTCCAATTCCTGCTAATCCAGCTCCAATAAACCATACAAGTAATAGAATTTTCTCTTTGTCTATTCCACAAATCATTGCTAAAATTTGATTATTTGATAATGCTCTCATTGCTTTTCCGATTAAAGTTTTTTTCAAGAATAAATGTAATAAAAATACAAGTATTAAAGATGTTAGTATAATTAAAATCCATAAAGATGTTACTCTTATAGGACCTATGTTAAAAGCTTCAAACCATATTTTATATGTTAATGCTTCTCTACCAAAAATTTGATAAATAGAATATCTAAGGAATAAACCATAACCTAAAGAAGCAATTGTAAGATGCATTGAAGCAACTCCTCTTTTAGATAAAGGTTTAAAAACAATCAAATATGATAATATTCCAAGCAATCCTGTTAAAATAAAAGCTACCATAATTGCTAGAAAGAAATTATTTTCAATTATTTCAAGAGATATATATGCAGCATATGCTCCAAATGCAAGAAATTCTGCATGTGAAATATTTGGAAAATTAAGCAAGCTATATGTTAAAGAAAGCCCTAAAGCAGCTAAAAAGTATATGCTTCCAGTTATTAATCCATTTAAAAAAATTTGAAGGAAATTTATTGATGCTAAATCCATTTTAAATTTTCTCACCTATTCCTTTTTCATTGTTAATCCTTGCACAATATTCCATGAGCCAATTGTTTCAAATGAATATTTTCCATTAATCTTAGAAACTTTCCATATTTCGTAATCTACAAGAATTATATCTCCATTTTCATCAAATGCTTTATGTCCAGTAGCACCTACATAATATTTAGAAAACAATTCTAAAGCTTTCTTAATTTCATATCCATTATAAGCACTTGCTTTAGCAATAGATAATATTGCAAGCATTGTAGCATCATAAGTATAATCACAAAATAAACCGGGCTCCTCTTTAAAGTATTTTTTATATTCTTCATAGAATATATTGTATCCAAGTGTTCCTTTAGGAGAAGAAGGCTTAGTACCCATTAAACCACTTCTTAAAATATATTCAGCAGCTTTTTCATCTTCAAAGAAAGCTACATCAGCCATTCCCTCACCTCCAAGCGTAGGTATTTTCTCTAAACCCATATCAAGAGCTTGTTTGAAAACGATTTTCCCACTTTCAACCCATAAAGCATAGAAAATTGCATCAGGATTAATTGAAGCTACTTGAATTAATTCTGTTCTATAATCTCCTTTTGCTGGATCATATCTAATACTTAATGCAATTCTTTCTCCAATCAATTTTTTTAATCCTTCTTCAAGACCTATACCATAATCATTTGCAACAACAAATGTTACAATTTTCTTATATCCTTTCTCTTTTATTATACTTGCTATTGCTTGAGTTTGCATGGCATCACTTGCAATAACTCTAAATACATAATCATTTCCAAGCTCACTTATTTTTGCAGCTGTAGCAGACATTGATATTAAAACTACTTCTCTATCATTAACGTATTTTGAAATAGCTAATACTTCAGTACTTGTTGCAGGACCAATTATTACTTTTACTCCTTCTATTTCAATAAGTTTTTTAGCTGCTTCAATTGCTTTTTCTGGAAGAGCTAAAGTATCTTCTGCAATTATTTTAATATAATTTCCATTTATTCCTCCTGTATCATTTATTATTTTAGCTGCTAATATTGCTCCATTAAGCATTTTGCTTCCAATAGGTCCAAGTTCGCCACTTAATGGAAGCATTACACCTATTTTTATTTCTCCAATTTTCTTAGGTAAAACATATGTAGTTTGTTGCAAAATAGCATAGTATCCTATTAGAATTCCTATTATAAAGAAAATCAAAGCAATTGCTATTATTTTTATATTTTCTTTTTTTCTAGAAAACATTTTTCTCACCTCCAAAAAATTTAATAGGCTTAGAGGTATAGCTAGCAATAGTTCTCTCTTTTTTAATAAAAAGATATTTTAGGAATATTTTTTTAATATATTTAATTTGGGGGAGTAATGCATTAGAATATTCAGTATTATAAAAGCTATATTGATTTAATGTTTGTCCAAACTAAATCCCCCAATTGTTTCACCTCTAAACCTTTTTTTAGGAAATAAAAGAAAAATATTTAAAACTTTCGCTTTTCTAATTTTAGAATATGATAACTTTTTAATAATATTAAGAAATTTATAATGAATTAATTAAGTGGTTTTTAATGAAGAAAATATTTATCGATGCATTTAAATGCTCTGGTTGTAGATATTGCGAACTTGTATGCTCTTTTTTTCATGAAGGTAAGTTTAATCCAAAATTATCAAGAATAAGAATTTTTAAAGAAGATGAATATGGAATAGATAATCCAATTTTATGCAGTTTATGCTCATATTGTCCATGTATAAATATTTGTCCAACAAATGCTTTTTATAAAAATGATAAAGGTTTTATGGAAATAAATATTGAAAAATGTATAAAATGCTATAAATGTATCGAATCATGCTTTTTTGGAGCAGTTTTTCTTCATTTAGAGAAAAATATTCCAATAGTATGCAATTTATGCAATGGAGATCCAAAATGTGTTAAAAAATGTCCTACAAAAGCAATTATTTTTACTGAACCAAATAATTTTACTCAAATAAAAAATTATGAATATTCTAGAATAGTTTATCAAGATTTTCTTAATAAACATGGAATAAAAATTAAAAGTGAATAAGAATGAAATATTATGGATATGCAGGAAAAATTCTTAGAATAAATTTATCAAAAAGGAAAATTTCAATAAAAGATTTAGAAAAAGATTTAATGATAAATTTTTTAGGTGGTAGAGGTTTTAATTCTAAAAGGCTTTTTGATGAATTACTTCCAAAAATTAATCCTTTAAGCCCTGAAAATAAATTAATTTTTTCTACCGGTCCACTTGTTGGAACAATGTTCCCTACAGCTTCAAGATTTAATGTAAGTGCAAAATCTCCTCAAACAAATATTCTAGGAGATTCAAATGCAGGTGGACATTTTGCAGCTGAAATGAAATATGCTGGATATGATCAAATTATTATTGAGGGTAAAAGTAAAGAACCAATATATTTATACATAAATGATGATGAAATAAAAATCTTAGATGCAAAACACTTATGGGGGAAAGATGTTTATGAATGTGATAGAATAATAAAAAAAGATCTTGGAGATAAAAGTATTCAAACAGTTATCATAGGACCTGCTGCTGAAAATGGAGTAAAATTTGCTGGAATATTTGCTAATTTAATGAGAGCTGCAGCTAGAACTGGAATGGGTACTGTAATGGCTTCTAAAAATTTAAAAGCTATAGCCATTAAAGGAAGCAAATCTATTGAAATAGCAAATCCTAAAAAATTTGAAAAAATAATCGAAGAAATAGAAGAAGAAATTTATAATCATCCACAATATTGGCCAAGAAGGAAAATGGGTACTACTAGAATCCTTCTTCCAGTAAATGCAATGGGCTTCCTTCCAACAAGGCATTTTACTTCAACTGTTTTTGAATACGCAGAAAATGTAAGTGGAGAGAAACTTGCAGAAGAATATAATATAAAAGTTAGAGGATGTTTTTCATGCATTCTTCCATGTAGTAGATTCTATATTATAAAAAAAGGGAAATATGCTGGTTTATATGGTGAAGGACCAGAATATGAACCTTTAAGCTCTTTTACTGCACGTGTAGGAAATGGAGATTTACAAGTTGCTTTAAAAGCAATAGATATGGTAAATAAGCTTGGCTTAGATGCAATAACAACAGCTGAATGTATTTCATGGGCAATGGAATGTTATGAAAAAGGATGGCTTAAGAAAAGTGATGTAGATGGATTGGATTTAACATGGGGAAATGAAGAAGCTATTTTAAAAATTATAGAAAAAATTAGTAAAAGAGAAGGGTTTGGGGATATTTTAGCGGATGGAGTAAAAAAAGCATCAGAAAAACTTGGAATAGGAAAAGAAATAGCTATGCATGTTAAAGGATTAGAAATTATACAAGCAGATCCAAGAGGAGCAAAAGGTTATGGATTAGGATATGTTGTAGCAAGTAGAGGAGCAGATCATCTTAGATCAGAACCATTCATGGAGCTTAGTGATGATCCAAAAAAAGGAGAAAAACTTTTTGGAATTCCTGAAGCAACAATAAGATTAGAATATAAAGGTAAAGGAAAGCTAGTAAGTTATTGTGAAGATTGGTGCGCAATTGTAGATTCTTTAGAAGTATGTAAAAATGTAGCTGAAAATATGGAAATCCTTCCTTTTGATAAAGCAGCAGAAGTTATAGAAGCAGCAACTGGTTTAAAATTAAATGGTGAAGATGTTAGAAAAATAGGAGAAAGAATAATAAATATTGAAAGAGCTTTTCTTATTAGAGAAGGAATAAGAAAAGAGCATGATACTTTGCCTAAAAGATTTTTAGAGGAACCTATTCCAAGTGGAATATCTAAAGGGTCAATATTTGAACTTGAAATAATGTTGAATGAATATTATGAAGAAAGAAAATGGAATAAAAAAACAGGAATTCCATATAAAGAAAAATTAAAAGAATTAGGTTTAGAAAATGTAATTGAACAATTTGAAAAAATTGGAATTGAAATAGAATAATTTTATTGCCAGAACAACTTCCTACC
>CAZHGP010000038.1:0-12346 GCA_964532175.1 uncultured Nitrososphaeria archaeon | reverse complement strand
AAATGAGAGAAACATGATATTCTCCTCCATTAACTGTGTATATTGTTATGTGTATCTTTTGTCCAAGAGATGCAGCACTTAATGGAAATCTTATTCCAATTCCTCCACGTTCTCCAGGTTTCACTGGCAAGAATGTTTCCTCATCCAATGGATCAAGATAACATCCTGTTTTTATATTCCCTACGCCTAATTTTATATCAGGAGAAAATTCTTTAAATGGTTTACCATTTATGTATACATTGCATACTCTTACAATTGTATTTCCAACATTTTTAAAATCAATAGATATGAAGAAATATTCTTCATCATTAAGATGTCCTACCTTACTCCACACATCTATAATTTCTATTTTTTCATTGGCCATAAAAATGGAAGTAATTCCCAATGTCCATGTAACAACTGCAATTGTAATAATAATACATATTGCAATTAAAATTATTGTAGCTTTTACTATACTTATTCCTTTTTTATTTTTATTCATATTTCTCTCCTCTTAAAAAGAATATAATATAATAATAAAGTAACTATAATCACAATAATGAATAAAAATATTGGAATATTATATTGTTCAATTTCTTTAAATGTTTGAATTGTCTTTGTAGTTCTTGTTTCTAATACAGTTGTTTCAGGAGATACTTCTAAGATTGTAGTTTCAAAAGTTGAAGTGGTAGATTCTATTATTTCTGAAGTTTCTTCTTCATAAGTTGCAAAAATTGTAATCGTAGAAACGATTGTTTCTTCTGTAAATTCTTCATATGGAAGTTCCAGAGTTTCAGTTCTCCCATTTCCTGTTATGATATATGTAAGTGTAGCAGTATATCTACTTGTGATTGTTCTTATATAAAATTCAGAATCAAAATTATAAGATAAGCTAATATCTTGAAAATTGTTTATCATAATATTAATACTAATTTGTCCTTTAGGTAATAACCCTAAAGTATAATTATGCTCATAAGGATACCATACTTCTATATCTTTTATTTTTAACCATTTTCCATTTAGTGTGATATTTATTTCTTTTATATAAATTGTTTTTTCATAATCTCCTATTTTTATATAATCTTTACCAATGTATCTTGCTTCCCCCCAATCTATTTTTTGAGGAGCAAAATTAAGAAATAATGAAACTTCCATTATCCATTCTTTTCCATTCCAAAAATTTTCTGCTTTTAAATAATTTCTTTCAATTTCTGATAATTCTTTAAATTCTTCATATGGGATTGGAGGAGGATTAATAGTAAAATTTATCATTCCATAATCATATTCATTTATATACAATTCTAAAGAATATTCTCCAATATCAATATCTCCAATTTTATATTTATGTTCTAATTTTATTGCTTTAAATTCAAGCCCAGAATATACTCTTTCTCCAAAATCAATTTTAATATTCACAAGAAATACATTTTCATTTCTTTTAATATTTCCCCAATCAATATTTGTTATATTCCATTGAGTAAAAATTGTAGCTATTGCATATAATCCATCTTCTTCTAAAGTAGGAAGAATAATTGCTTGTGAAATTTCTGGAACTTTAGAAGATATATTTAAATTCGAATTAATATTAATTGAAATTGGAAAAAATAATAAAATAATAATTAGAGAAGATAATTTAATAAAATTTATAAAATTATTCATCTTCTCTAATTATTATGAATATTTCTATTAGAATATATAAATTTTTCTATAAAATCCTCTTTTTATATTATAAAATTATTAAAATTCTTTATAAAAAAAGAAGAAACAATAAAAATGAATAACTATGGACTTCTCTTTTGCATTTACTAGAAAGAATTAAAGTAACAATTCGATACTTTCTTTAAATCCAATTATACGATGCACTAAGAATATATTTAAACTAAGTCCCTCTAGAATATTATCTGCAGCTTTAAGTAATTTTTTAAAAGCTTCTTGAGAAAGTGTTTTTTTAAAATTATAATGCAATAAATTAAATATTGAAATTTTAAAATCCAATTCTGCACTTGAAAGTCCTACTTTTTGAAAATCACTTATCTTAATATCATTAATTAATTCTGAAACTTTATCAAATATTTCTTCAATTTCTCTCCAAGCATTTTCCATTGAAACGCGAAGATCTAAAGGTAGCATTCTCATTTCTATAATTCCAGGTATGATTTTTCTTATACCATAATTAAGATCTTCTTCAATTTTATTAAGAAAATCTTTTAATTTTTCATATTCTTCTTCTGACATGAAATTAATAAAATAAATTCTGCTTATATAATTTTTGTTTTTAAAATAAATTCTTAGATTTTATTCTCTTATTTAGAAACAAATTTATTTCCTTTAATAAAAAATCTAAGCTTCTTCTTTAAATCTTTGCTTACGCCAATTCTATGAGAAGAACAAATTTCAATTTTTTCATTCATACCTTCTATAATTATAATTGGGCTTTCAATATTTGTAACAAAAATTCCATTTAACTCTTTATTTATTTTTAAAGCTTTTGTTAATTTTCCTGGTCCATTAGTTAATTTAAAAATATTCTTTATTTTCCTATTCTTAATCATATCTTCTATTCCTTCAATTGGTTCTATTGCTCTTATTAATACTGCTCCAGCTTTTCCTTTTTCATGAGCAACAATATTGAAAAGCCAATTTGCATGAACATTATAAATTAATACTTTTCCTGGTTCATCATAAAGTAATTTTACAACATATTTTGGTCTTCCAATATATGCTCGAGATGCTGGGTCTTCTTTACCATAATATGCTTCTGCTTCAACAATTTTACCAGAAAGTATTTTTGAATTTATTTTTCTAATTAAAATTTTTCCAAGCAAATCTTTTGCAACTTTTTCTGCTTTTCTTTCATAAAAATTTCTTGGAAGAATTCTCATATCCATATTTTAAAAAGATCCTCTATATAAATTACTTAGAATTTTTTTTCTTTTAAAACCTTTTTAAGAAGAAATAAATATGAGAAAGTATGTCTTCAGAAACAAGCAGAAAAAGCATAAAATATACTTCTCAAAAAATTGAATTTCAATTATTGAAAAAATTAGAAAACTTAGGAATAAATATTTATGATGAAATAAATAAAAAACGTTTTCCTTCAATAGAACTTCCAAGCAGATCAACAACGAACATTGTTTATAATCCAAAAATAAGACAATATGTTTTAGGAGATAAAAGAATCCAAAGATCTGCACGTAATATTAGACATTTAAGACCATTTGCTCAATTCCTTTGGCTAGCAACTTTTGCAAAAGATTTAATTTTAACGGATAAAACATCAACTCTTAGAGATGCATTTTATAATGCTTTAGGATTTGGAATAGATTTTAAAGATCAAGCTGAAAGCGATGATACAATCATGGATTTAGAAGCTTTTCTAAATACTCCACGTGAAAATTTTCATATTTTTCCAGAAGAAAGATCATCTGTTTTTGGACCATTAATAGTTGAATTTACTACTAAAGGTTATGAAGGAAGGAAACTTGATTTAACTTCTATTCCAGATGGTGCAATGATTGGTCCAAGTATGGCAAAAGCAGAATTTGTAAAATGTAATGCTAAAATGGTTTTAGTTGTAGAAAAAGGTGCAGTTTATCAAAGATTCTTAGAAGAAAAAGCACATGAAAAATTTAAAGCAATATTAATTCATACTGCTGGTCAAGCTCCTAGAGCTACAAGGCATTTCATAAGAAGATTAAATCATGAACTTAATCTTCCAATATATATTTTTACTGATGCAGATGTTTTTGGAATGCATATAGCTTCAGTTCTTATATATGGTTCTGCATTATCAGCACATATAACAGAATTGAATATTCCAGATGCTGTTTGGGCTGGAATATATGCAAGTGATATTGAAAGATATAAATTACCTGCAATGAAATTAACAAATATAGATGTTAAACGTTTAAAAGAACTTGAAAGAGATCCACGCTATCAAAAGGATCCTTGGAAAAGGGAAATAAATGTTTTTTGGAAAATCCAAAAAAAGGCAGAACTTGAAGCTTTTTCTAGATATGGTTTGCCATTCATTGTTAATGAATTTTTACCTGAAAGATTAGCTGAAATAGTAAAGAAATAATAATTTTCAGTTTTTTAAATAAAAAATATTTATTAAAGATTTTTTCTAAAGAAATATTAATGCAAAACTTAGAAAAATTTTTTAAAGATATTGAAAATTCCATAGAAAAAATTAAAAATTTTAAAGGAAAAGAGGCTTTTATAATACATCATGATGAAGCAGATGGTATATGTTCTGCTTCAATAATGAAAAAAACACTTGAAGATTATGGTTTTTCGATTAAAACTCTATGTTTAGAAAAATTATTTCCTGAAGTAATTGAAAAATTACATTCTAAAACTAACTTTTTATATATTTATACAGATATAGGTTCTGCACATGTAGAAAGAATTTCTAAAATAAATGAAGAAAAAAATTTAACAATAATTTTAGATCATCATGATACAACTTATTGTGATAATCCATATATTCATAATATAAATCCAGAACTTTATGGATTGAGTGGAGAAAAAGATGCATCAGCTTCAACAATTGCCTATTTCTTCTCAAAAAAATTTAATGAAAAAAATAAAAAATTATCTTACTTAGCAATAATAGGTTCAGCTGAAATTCCAGTAATTACTGGCTTAAATAAAGAAGTTATTAAAGATGCTTTAAATGAAAAAATTATAACGATTTCAAAAAATAAAAAAGAAGAAGATATTAAAATTTTATCATTTGGCAAACCTTTATCATATAAAAGATTATCTACACTTTTATCAATAATAGGTTCTGTTGGATATTATAAAGGAGGGCCAGAAAAAGGAATTAAAATATGTTTAGAAGGAATGGATGAAAAATCAGAAAATGAAATTAAAAAACTTGAAGAAGAAAGGAAAGAAGCTAATAAAAGAATGCTATTAGAATTGTATAAAAAAGGTTTAGAAAAATTATCTCATATACAATGGTTTCATGCAAAAGATAATTTTAAAGGAATGGGAACAAAAGTCATTGGAAGTTTTTGTTCTTATTTAAGTTTTCAGAAAAAAATAGTTGATCAAAATAAATATTTAATAGGAATAATGAATATGTCTTCAATAATACCAAATTTTGGAAATCTTGAAAAAAATTATGTAAAAGTTTCTGCACGTGCACCAAAGCAATTATCAATTTTAATAGAAGAAGGGAAAGCTTTATCTCTTTCAAAAATTCTTCCAGAAGCATGCAATTTATATGATGGTTTTGGAGATGGACATAGTGTAGCAGCTTCAGGAGTAATATTAAGCGGAAAAGAAAAAGAATTCATAAAAACATTAAATGAATTAGCTGGAAGAAGAAGCTAAATTTTAGAAATAAATTCAAAATTCATAATTAATTTTTTATATGAATTTTAAAATTATAAATTTCCTTTTTTTAAAAAAGTATAGAAAATTTCATTAAAAAACTTTTATAATAATGAATAATAAATACAATATGTGTTAAGAGGTATATTCTATTTTTGCGATTTTGATGAAAAAAGAAATAAATTAAGAATATTTTTAAAGAATGATAAAAAAACAATTATTGCCTATTCAAAAAATTATAAACCATATTTCTATATATTAAATAAAAAAACTTCAATAAAGAATATTGAAAAAATATTAAATGAGAAAAAATATAAAGAGATTTCTAATTATGAAAAAGATTATAAAATAATTGATGGAGAAAAAATTGAAGTATTAAAAATTTTTACAAATAAAATTGAAGATAGAAGAAAAATAGCTAAAGAAATAGGTTTAGAAACAACTTATGATAAAATGCCTGCTTGGCAACAATTTATTCTAGATAATAATATAACTCCTTTATCAATTATTGAAATAGATTCGATCGAATTTTCAAATATAAGAGAAATTGAAATACCACAAGAAATTAACCTTAAAAAATTATACTTTACAACAATAATTTATTCTGAGCATGGTTATCCGAAAATTGGCAAGGATCCAATATTAGTAATTGCATGTTTAACGGATAATGGAGAAAAAATCTTTATAAATCAAAAAAATGATAAAGAGACAATAGAAAATTTCTTCAATTTCATTAAAGAATACGATCCAGATATAATAATTGGTTATGGACAAGATATAAATGATTGGCCATATATTATAGCTAGAGCTAAGAAAAATGGAATAAAAATAGATATTTCAAAAGATGGTTCAGAAATAATTGAAACAGGAAAATATTTTAGAGGAATGATATTAAAAGAAACATATATTGCAGGAAGAATAAATTTTGATTTATTTGCAATTGCTTGGAGAGATTTTCCTCATTTGCCAACAAAATCATTATTTGAAGTAGCTGAAGAATTGGGTATAAAAGATTTAGAAGAAATACCTGAATATAAAATTGGGGAACTTTGGAAAAATGAAGGTGGAAAAAACAAAATTATAGAATATGCTAGAAAAAAAGTTAAATTGATTAAGAGAATTTCTAATGAATTACTACCATTTCAATTTGAATTAGCAAAATTAGTAAAAGTAATGCCAAATAATGTTATAAGAATGACTATGGGTGAAATAGTTGATAGTTTAATCTTAGAAAGAGCATGGAGGAAAAACATTCTCTTACCAGAAAGACCTGATAAAACTATGAAAATAGAAGCAGAAGAATATATTGGAGGTTATGTTTGGCTAAAATCTCCTGGTATATATGAAAATGTAGTATACTTAGATGTAGCTTCAATGTATCCCTCTATAATTCATAAATATAATATTAGTTTTGAAACAATTAATTGCGAGTGTTGTAATTCAAATGAAAGTTTATTAAAACTTAATGATATAAAAGCAAATGTTTGTAAAAAGAATAGAGGATTAATTTCAGAAACAGTACTTGAATTAATTAATGAAAGGAAGAAAATAAAAGAAGAAATGAGTAAATATAAAGAAGATTCTTCTCAATACAAAAGCTTATATGCAAAACAATTTGTATTGAAAAAATGTGCTAATAGCATTTATGGCTACTTAGGATGGATTGGAAGTAGAGTATATAATAAAGAAGCAGCAGAATTAATTACTAAAATTGGAAGGTATTTCATTAATGAAATAAGGAAAATAATTGAAAAAGAAGGTTTTAAAGTAATTTATATAGATACTGATGGTATTCAATTTACTAATGGTGACATTAAGAGATGTTATGAATTGATTGAAAATCTTAATAAAAAACTTCCAATAACAATTGAATTACAATATATAGCTAATAGAGCAATATTTTTAGCAAAGAAGAAATATGCACATCTTATAAATGGAAAAATAGAATCTAAAGGATTTGAATATATTAGAAAAGATTATCCAAAAATAATTAGAGATGCACAAAAGGAATTAATAGAAATTATTTTAAAAACAAAAGATTTTGAAAAAGCTTTAAAAGCAGTTCAGAAATATAGAAATAAATTAATTTCTAAAAATATTACAAAAGAAGATTTAGTAATAATAGAACAATTAACTAAGAAAATTGAAGAATATGAAAGAGTAACAAAAGGGGTTTCAGCAGCAAAATTCCTTGAAGAAAAAGAAGGAATAGAAATACATAGAGGACAAAATATTAAAATATTAATAATAAAAGGGAAAGAAGCAATAAATTATAGAGCTAGACCAGTTGAATTTTTTGAATTAGAAGATTGTGATATTGAATACTACTTAAATCTTTTTGATCAAACAATAGAAAGAACATTTGAGAGTTTAGGTAAGAAAATCTCATCAAAACAAACAACTTTACCATTTTCTTAAATTTCTATAAGAATTTTTAAAGCTTTTCTCTCACTAATTAATTTGAATGCTTCTAAAATATTTTCAAGTCGAAATTTATGAGAAATAAGCTTTAAAACTTCAACTTCCTTTTTAGCTAGCATATCTATAGCTTTATCAAATGGACCGCATCTTGTGCCTATTAATTCTATTTCTTTAACAACTATCTCTGTAGCATTTATATTTGAATATTTCCCACAAGTAGTTTTCATGATTATTTTCCCTCTTGAACGAACAAGTTTAATAGCTTCAGAAATTCCTTCAGGATTTCCAGTAGCTTCAATAACTATATCAGCTCCGATTCCATTTGTTTCTTTTAAAACTTTTTCAATATAATTTTCTTCAAGAACATTTATTGTTAAATCTGCTCCAAGTTCTTTAGCTATTTTTAATCTATCTTTCTTAGTACCTAATACAATAACTTTTCCTATACCATATTTTTTAGCAATTTGCATAGAAAGTAAACCAATTGGGCCAGGTCCTAAAATTACTATATTATCTTTTGGTTTAAAAGAAACAATTTCAAAAGATCTTATACAAGCTGCAATAGGCTCAATAAATATTGCTTCATCCATTGAAATATTATCAGGTATAAAATATATATTTTCAAAAGGGACTTTTACATATTCTGCAAATGCTCCATTAATATTTATTCCTAAAGCTTTCCTATTTAAACAATGTGTTTTCTCATTTATTAAACAAAAGTAACATTTATGGCATACAACATTTATTTCACTTACAACTCTTTTACCTATAACTTCCCTACTTATATTTGGAGCAACTTCTTCAATTATACCTGAAAATTCATGACCAATGATTAATGGTTTTGGAACAATAAAATCTCCTGAAACAATAGCTTTATCTGTTCCACATATTCCTGCTTTATGAACTTTTATTAAAACTTCATTTTTAGAAAGCTTTGGCTTATCTACATTCATTATACTTAATCCATTTATTCCATATACTGCAGCTTTCATAATAAATATCTTTAATTTATATAGATAAAAATTTTTATAATTTTATAATAATTATAAATTGCTATTTTTGGAGAGCAAAGAAAATGAGAATTATACTTATAGGATATGGAAATGTTGGAAAAAATTTTACAAAAATACTTTCAATAAAGCAAATGGAAATAATGAAAGAATATGGATTAAAACCAAAAATAATAGCAATTGTAGATAAAGGAGGAGCAGCTATAAATTTAAAAGGATTAGATTTAGAAAGAATTTTAAAAGTTAAAGAAAAATATGGTTCAGTATCTTATGATCCAAAATATGGATATAAAGAAAAAGAAGCATTAGATGTGATAGAATCTTATGAAGCTGAAATAGTTATTGAAACAACTCCTACAAATATTAAAGATGGAGAACCAGGATTAACACATATAAAATCTGCTTTTAAAAATAAAAAACATGTAATAACTACAAATAAAGGACCATTAGCTTTAGCATTACCAGCTTTAATAGAATTAGCTGAATATAATAATGTTTGCTTTAAATTCAGTGGAACTGTTGGAGGTGGAACACCTATACTTGAATTTGCTAAAAAATGCTTAAAAGGAGAAAAAATCACTTTAGTAAAAGGAATATTGAATGGAACAACAAATTATATACTAACACAGATGCTTGAAGAGAATATTCCTTTTGAAAAAGCATTAGAAAATGCCCAAAAATTCGGATATGCTGAAGCTGATCCATCGATGGATATAGATGGAATAGATACTGCATGCAAAATCGTTATTATAGCAAATTATATTATGAATAAAAAAGTTACTTTAAAAGATGTAAATATTGAAGGCATAAGAAATATTTCTTTAAAAGAGTTATTAGAAGCAAAAAAGGAAGGATATAAAATAAAACTTATAGGAAGGGTAGAAGAAGATTTGAAAGTTTCACCGATTAAAGTTTCTATGAAAGATCCAATATGTGTGGATGGAGTATTAAATGCTGTTACTTTTACAACAGAATATTCAGGAGATAAAACAATTATTGGACGTGGTGCAGGTGGTATTGAAACTGCAAATTCAATAATAAGAGATTTAATAGATATAAAAGAATCTTTATTGATTAAGAGTATATCTTAAGTGATTGATATGAGAATAGTAATGAAATTTGGAGGGAGCGTCTTAAAAGATAAAGAATCAATTTTAAATGTAGCAAAAACAATACTTGAATATTATAAAGAAAATGAATTAGTAATAGTTGTTTCAGCATTAAAAGGGGTTACTGATTATTTAATAAAAATTTCTGAAGAAGCAATTAATGGAAATGAAGAAATTGTTAAAGAAAAAATTAATGATTTAAAGGAAAAACATTTAGAAATAATTAAAGAAACTATTAAGAATGAAAATATAAAAAAAGAAATAGAAATAATAATTAAAGAATTAATAAATGAATTAGAAAAAGTTTTAATAGGGATAATATATTTAAGAGAAATAACACCTAGAATAAAAGATTATGTACTATCATTTGGAGAAAGACTATCCACACCAATTATTTATGGAATCTTAAAAGATATTGGATTAAAAGTTAAATATTATACTGGTGGAGAAGCTGGAATAATAACAGATTCAAATTTTGGAGAAGCTAAACCACTAATGAATGTAACAAAATATCAAATAAGAGAGAAGATACTTCCTTTATTAGATAAAAAAATAATACCAATTATAAGTGGTTTTATTGCTATTAATCAAGAAGGAATGATTACGACTCTTGGAAGAGGTGGATCGGATTATACTGCAACTATAATTGGGTCGGCCATAAAAGCTGATGAAGTATGGATATGGACGGATGTTGATGGATTAATGACAGCAGACCCGAAAATTGTTCCATACGCAAAAACTTTAAACGAATTATCATTTTTAGAAGCAATAGAAATGGCTGTTTTTGGAGCAAAATATATGCATCCAAAAGCATTAGAGCCAGCAATGGAAGAAGATATACCTGTTAGAATAAGAAATTTATTTAATCAAGAAAATCCTGGGACATTAATAACTAAAGAAGTTAAAATTGTTAAAGAAAAAATAGTAAAAGCAGTAACATCGATAAATGATGTAGCATTAATAACTGTTAGTGGGTTAGGAATGATAGGCACTCCTGGAGTGGCTGCTAAGATATTTGATATACTTGGAAAGAATAATATAAATATATTAATGATTTCTCAAAGCGTATCAGAAGCGAATATTTCATTTATCATTAAAAGAAAAGATTTAGAGAAAGCAATAACTGCATTTGAAACATCTATATTTAGGAAAGATTTTATACAAAATATTGAAACAGAAGAAGATATAAGCGTTATTGCAGTGGTAGGAGCAGGAATGAAAGGAACACCTGGAGTAGCTGCGCGAGTATTTAATGCAGTTGCTAAACAAGGGATAAATGTAAGAATGATAGCTCAAGGTTCTTCTGAATTGAATATTTCATTTGTAGTAAAAGAAAAAGATTCTGAAAAAGCTATTCAAGCAATACATAAAGAATTTGAATTAGATAAATTATAAAAAATACATTTTTTAATTTCATGATTTAAATAATGAGGATTTAGTATTAATATCAATTTTTATTTAAAAATTCTAATATCAAAAGTTTAATGTTTTACTTCTAGGATTTTTCTCATTTATACTTTCTTTTGTTTTCTTTATACTTATTTTAAATAAGAAGCTTTAAATATAAGAATTTACTTAAGTTTGAGATCAATGAATATAAAGACTAATGGTAGTTTCTCTAAAACGCAAATTAAAAAAGGGATCGTAATAATAGTGCTTTTTGTCTTATTACGAGCATTAATAACGAAACTTTGGGGAGATTATTTTGGTCTAAAATATGAATGTAGTTTACTGTTTGTTTTTTTCCTTTTTAATGCCTTCTTAGTGACCTCAGTAATCTTAGTTTATATCGGGTTCACAAAATGGGTAGGAATAGAACTAAAGAAATTATGGTATGATCGAGAAAAGCTTCTTATTGATATAGGTTGGGAATACTTGGTTTTATCATAGCATTTGTTTCACTCTTTATAATTGCAATAATTGCATCTATGCTTGGTTTTATTCCTACCGAAATAACGGCAGTTCAACTATCGCCTATTCAGTATTTATTATCTCTATTCTTTGGATTTGCAATAGCTGCCTTCCAAGAAGAAACAATTTTTAGAGGATTTCTACAAAATATTTTTACGGAAAGATTTGGAAATTGGTATGGTAATGTGCCTCAAGCAATTATATTTTCAATATGTCATATAGGATATTACCCTTTAAGCTCTTGGTATTTATTCATCATCGCATTTATAAATGGTATTATATTTGGCTGGCTAAAAATGAAAAGAGGAACACTTATTGCTCCTGCAATTGCTCATGGACTTATAGGATGAAACATTGTAAAAAATTAGAATAAAAAAATTTAGAGAGAAAACGCTTACAGAATCTTATAAAAATAGATGTTATTAAGTAAGCCATATTATCTTTAGAAAAATAACAAGCATAGTTCTCAATTAAGACTAATTCGTAAAGAATAATATTTTAATTAAAAAATTTTTCATATGCAGGGGGTGGGATTTGAACCCACGATGGCTTGCGCCAATGTCTACGCCAGCA
>CAZHGP010000037.1:0-13340 GCA_964532175.1 uncultured Nitrososphaeria archaeon | reverse complement strand
CTATTTTTAGGGTTTTCTCTGATAATGAAATCATTTCAAATATATCATTTATTGTAAAAAGAAGAGAATATATACCTCTTTTACATTCTATGTAAAAAAATATTTTATTATTATCTACCCAAGATTTTATTTCAAGTCCTTTAGGTAATGGTTTATTATCTGGATTTATTGCTTTAAAAATCTTTTCTGCTATATCTTTTTCAGAAAATTCTATAATTATTTCAATTTTTGATTCTATTTCATTTCTTTTCAATTATTTTCCCTATTTCTTTATCCAATTCAATTAAGAAATTATTTAATTTTATTAAAGGTATTTCTGCACCTGCAGCAATTGCATGTCCTCCCCCTCTTCCATCAAATTTTTTAGAAAGGTTTGATAGAATTTCTCCTAAATTTAAACCTTTATTTATTAATTCTCTATTTGCTCTTGCTGAAATTTTAGATTTTTCTTTAGTAAAAGCAATTGCTATTAAAGGTTTATCTATTGAAATAAGAGAAGATGAAGAAATTATTGATGCTATTGAACTTATTTGTTTTTCATCTATAAAATCATTCCCTCTTAATATTACTATATTATTCATTTCCTCAATAACTCCAGGCTTTAAAATATATTCCATGCTTTTAGCTATTTGTAAACGATATTCTTCAAGAATTCTATGTGCTTCTTCAATTATACTTCCTCTAACACCCATTGCTATAAGTATTCCAATCCAAGGTTGTCCAAATTTTCCACAAGCATTTAATAAAAATGAAAATTCTCTAGCATCTCTTAAATATGTCCATTCTTCTTCTTTTATTAATTCATATACTTCTCCAATCAATTCTGATGCGATTCTTGTTGATATTTTCCTTTCTGTAAGATACATTACAATTCCATTATAAATTTTCTTTTTTTCTTCTTCATTCAATTCTGATAAAACTTTCCATTTATCATTTTCTTTTAATTTTATTCCAAGAGAAGAAAGGAAACTTACACAATTTTCTTCCCTTCCGCTTAAACCTGGTATATAAGGGGAGGTTGTATTCGATAATGCTATATGAATTGGCTTATAACTTCTTCCATAAAATATTAAATCCTCATTAACTGATAATAATCCATTTTCTATAGCTTCTTTAACAATTAATGAATTTAATCCTTTTAAAACTCTTTTACCATTTTTATCTTGTAAATCTCCTAATGCTCCAACAATAGCTATTGGAGAATATATTATATTTTCTTTATTTATTTCTTTTGAAACAAAATATGCTATCCCTGATGCACTTATATCTGTTGCACCATCTATTCCAAATAAATGTGGATTAAGATGGTTTATTTCTTTTTTTCCAATTATTTGATGGTGATCTAAAATAAATATCGAATCCATTTTATTGGGAAAAATATTTTCTATTTCATCTAAATATCCACTTCCTATATCAACAAAAATTATATTATCAGCATCGATATATTTTTCATTATAATCATTTATAAAATCTGAAAAACTTTGTATTGTTCTAATAGTGAATCTTGCATCTTCTCTATAAAATGTACCGCACATTATTCCTGCAGATGCCAAACCATCTGCATCATTATGATTTATAATAAGAAAAGATTCATCTCTTTTTATTGCTTCTTTCAATTTATTAGCTATTTCTATAACTTTTTCTTTAAATTTTTCAAAAGAGTTAGTATTCATTAAACTTTCAATCTCTCATATGGTAAAGTCCAATTCATTGGAAGCTTTCCAACTTTTTTATAATATTTTACTAATCTATGAATTTTAGATTCTACTAATTGTAATCTATGAACATTTGCTTTATCAGATTTAAATCTTTTTAAATGAGCTATCATTCTTTGAGCTTTAGCTATTAAATTTGATAAATCTTCTGGTATTTGAGGCAAAAGATTATTCTCTTTTAATATTTGTGTAATAGTTTTACCAACAATAGTTTTTACTAATGGAATACCATATTGATCTCTAAGAATTAATCCTATCATGCTTGGTGGATTCCCTTCTTTTGCAAGTTTTACAACTAATGCTTCTACTTCTTCAGGAGTATATTTACACCATCTTGGAGGGGTTTTACTAAGCGGCCTTTTTGAACTAGATTTCCCTTTTTTTCGGGCATGCATTCTAGCCATTTTCTTTCTAAAAAAATGATTCTAAGCTAATATTAAAGAGTTTCATTATTAATATAAAAATTATTAAATTGTTTTATAATATCTCTTTAACCATTTACACATTTTTATAATAGCTTTTCCTCTATGAGAAACTTTATTTTTTTCCTCTATATTCATTTCAGCAAATGTTTTATTATATCCTAATGGAATAAATATTGGATCAAAACCAAATCCTTTTTTTCCTTTAGGAATATAAGCTATTTTCCCTTTTGTAATTCCAGTAAAAATTTTAATTTTATTTTTTTCATTAATAAAAGCTATAGCAGATTTGAATATTGCATTTCTATTTTTCTTATTTTCCATGAGTTTAAGAATCCCATTTAAACCTAATGTAGAATATACATAACTTGAATATGCTCCTGGAAAATTTTTTAAAGATTTTATAAATAAGCCAGCATCTTCTAAAAATATTTTTTTATTAATTTTTTTCTCGATTATTTGTTTAGCACAATTTTTAACAATTTCTTCAATAGAATTTGATTGTATTTCAATTGGTTTAAATGGATACATTTCAATATTTATACCATATTTTTCAAATATATTTTTCGCTTCCAAAAATTTATGTTTATTACTTGTTGCAAAAAATATTTTCATAAAAATCACTTTTTTAAATTTTCTTTTTCCTTAAAGATATATACCTTCCACGTAATCTTATTTCTTCTACTTTTTTTAATATTTCTTGAGTAAATTCTTTTCCTAAAATTTTTTCATATCCTTTAAAGAAATTTTCTAAGATATTTTTTAAAAAATTATAATGTGAACTTTCAAGAGTTCTTATAAATAAATGTATATCAACTGCTTTTTCTTCAATTTCATTAGTAAATGCTCCTAATCCGTAATCTATAAAAACAATATCTTTATTATTATCGATTATCATATTTGAAGTTGTTAAATCTCCATGAACAATATTCCCTTTATGAAGCTTAGCTACATATTCTCCAATTAAAAAAGATATTCTTGAAATTTCTTCATTTGATAAATATGGTATTAATTCTCTTAATCTATTCCCATTAATGAATTGCATTATTAAAGCTGTATTAATTCTATCTATAAAAAGTACTGCTGGACATTTTACTCCTAATTTTTTACTATATAATAATAATTTAGCTTCATGCAATGTTCTACTAAGCCTTATTTCATAATCAATTTTTGGATGTCTATAATTTTTTATTCTCCTTTTTTTAACAATTAATGGTATTCCTTTCCAAAAAATTTTATAAATAGTTGCTTCTGCACCAATTTTTAATATTTCAGCATCATATTTATTAAAAAGTATATCTATTTTCTCCAATTTATTTCAACTTCCTCTGGTCTCATTCTTGGATTAATAAAACTTTCTTCAATAGAAATATATTTACCATTTAAATATTGTAATAATCCATTCCAAGCTATCATTGCTCCATTATCTCCAGCAAATTCATTTGGTACAACATAAAATTTTGCATTATGCTCTTTTACCATTTCTTCAAGCATTTCTCTTAATCTTTTACTCCTTGCTACTCCTCCAGTTAATAAAACTTCCTTTTTATCCAATTGAGCTAAAGCTCTTTCAGTAACTTCAGTAAGCATTGAATAGGAAATTTCTATTATTGATAAACAAATATCTTCAATTTTCTCCCCTTTTTTCAAATATTTTAAAGCTGAAGTTAATAAACCACTAAATGAAACATCCATTCCTTTTACTCTATAAGGAAAATCAAGAATTTTCTCCCCTTTTTTAGCATATTCTTCTATTATTGGTGGTCCAGGTAAACCAAGCCCAGCTTCTCTTGAGAAAGTATCTAGGAAATTCCCAATAGCAATATCTAATGTTTCTCCAAAAACTCTATATCTTCCACTTTCAAAACATAAAACCATCGTATTCCCACCTGAAACATAAAGTGTTACAGGGTCTTCACATTTACACAATAATCTACCTATTTCAATATGTGCTATACAATGATTTACATTTACTAATGGAATATTCATTACTTGAGAAAGGGTTCTTGCAAAAGTTGCTCCAGTTCTTAAACATGGTCCAAGTCCAGGCCCTTGAGAGAAAGCTATAACATTTATATCTTTTAATTTTAAACCAGATTTTTCAATTGCAGAAGAAAATACTTTTATTGCATTTCTTGAATGAGATTGAGCTGCTTCTCTAGGATGTATTCCTCCTTTTAAAGGTTTATAAATAGAAGATTCATTAGCTAATATTTCTCCATTTGAAGAAACTATTCCTATACTAAAAGTATTTCCGCCCTTTTTTTAAAGGTGTGCGGTTGATTCTATTCCTAAACAAAAAATTTTCTTCATTCCCCTTCTTCTATTTTAAATATGTTAATTTATTATTTTTCTCTTTCTTTTTTTCTTCTATTGATATTTTAGGTAAAGGTATTGGAGGGGGAATATTTAAGCTTCTTGTTAATACTGTTGCTTCAATTATTGAAAAATTTACAATAGTTTGAATTAAATAAGGTGGTAAAGCTTCTTTTTTATCATATTTTTCAATAATTTCAAATATTTTTTCATTATCTTTTAAAATTCCCTCCCCTTTAATATTTATATGAGCAATAGATGGAGAATAATTAATATCTGTAATAAATGAAATTTTTATTCCCCCTTCTATTTTTTGTATATTTGTTACATTTACATTTGTTGAAATACTAAATTGAGTTGGAATAAATTGATCATTTTCAATAAATTTTTCAGCTGAAAAACTTTTTAAAAATATTCTAACCTGCATTTTAATTAAAATTATTTCAAACTTAAATATAATCCTTTTTATTTTTTATAAAAATGATGCAGAACTTAAATATAGGTGTATTATAAAATAAAGCTGAAAGTATATAGGGTGTTAAGAAATGTCTTTAAGATCTCCTATAGTTGTTGTTCTAGGTCATTGCGAAAAATTTTAATTTTTCGCGACTAAGTAGACCATGGAAAAACTTCACTTTTAGATAAAATGCGTGGAACATTAGTTGCTGCTAGAGAAGTAGGTGGAATAACTCAACATATTGGTGCTAGCTTTTTCCCTTTGGATGCTGTTATTAAAGTTTGTAGTAAACTTATAGAAAAATACAATATCACATTAAAAGTGCCTGGAATTCTTTTTATAGATACTCCTGGACATGCTGCCTTCACAAATTTAAGAAGAAGAGGAGGCTCAATGGCTGATATTGCTATATTAGTAATAGATATAATTAATGGAGTTCAAGAACAAACAATAGAAAGTATTCAACTTTTAAAATCTAGAAAAACTCCATTCGTCGTAGCAGCTAATAAAATTGATTTAATACCTGGTTGGAAACCTTTTGAAAATGAAAATTTTCAAGAAACTTATAATAAACAATCTAGATTTGCTAAAGAAGAATTAGAAAATAGAATTTATAAATTAATAGGAGATTTATCTTTTTTAGGTTTTAAAAGCGATTTATATACAAATATAAAATCTTTTAAAGAAAATATTGCTATCGTTCCAGTAAGTGCTAAAACTGGTGAAGGAATTCAAGATTTATTACTTGTTGTACTTGGTTTATCTCAAACTTTTCTTAAAGATAAGCTTGTGCCCATTACAACTACTACTGAAGGTTCAATATTAGAAATAGTTGAAGAAGAAGGTTTAGGTGTTACAGCTAATTTAATACTTTATTCTGGGAAAATAAGTGTTGGCGATAGATTTGCTTTTATGAGTAAAAGCGGGCCAATAATATCTAAAGTAAGAGCATTACTTTTACCTAAACCTTTAGATGAAATGAGAGATCCTAGAGATAAATTTACTCAAGTAGATTCTATTTCAGCTGTTGCAGGTGTAAAAATTGTTGCAAATAATTTAGACGATGCTATTCCAGGTTCACCTTTAATAGTTATTGATAAGCCAGAAAATGAAAATGAAATAATTGATAGAATTAGTAAAGAAATTGAAAGTTTAAGAATAAATGTAGATAAAATTGGAGTAATTTTAAAAGCAGACACTTTTGGAACTCTTGAATCAGCTGTATATTTTCTAAAAGATAAAGGAATACCTGTTAGAATAGCAGATATTGGAGATGTTTCTAAAAGAGATGTTTTTGAAGCAAGTATTGTTAAACAAAAAGATGAATTTTTAGGTGTTATTTTAGCTTTTAATGTTCATATTCATCCAGATATTGAAAAAGAAGCTATCGATAAAGGTGTGAAAATTTTTAAAGAGAAAATATTGTTTAGACTTTTTGAAAATTATCTTAATTGGGTTGAAGAAGAAAAAAGTAGAAAAGAGAGAATGAAATTTGAATCTTTAATTAAACCTGGTAAAATAAGAATTCTTGAAGGATATGTTTTTAGAAGGAGTAATCCAGCAATTTTTGGAGTTGAAGTTTTAGCTGGAAGAATTAAACCAAAATATAAATTAATGAATTTAGAAGGTAAAATTATTGGTGAAATTTCTCAAATACAAGATAAAGGTCAAAGCATTCCAGAAGCTACTATGGGAGCTAAAGTAGCAATTTCCATGAAAGAACCTATAGTTGGTAGACATATACATGAAAAAGAAATTCTACTTGTAGCTGTTCCTGAAGATCATGCAAGAACTTTATTAAAAGATTATGCCCATCTTCTTAAAGAAGATGAAAAAGAAGCATTAAATGAATTAATAGAAATTCATAGAAAAGAAAAAATATTATGGGCAAGATAATTTTTAATTATTTTAAAAGAAGAAGATAAATGCTTAATTATTAGAAAAATTTAAAAAATTTAATTTAAAGGTGAATGAATGTCTAAAAAGGAAAAAGCAATTGGAATAAAACTTTGTTTAGCTAATCCTAAAGAAGGGAAAACAGAAAATATAATTCTAAACCCTTCTCAATTAGCATATTTCATTGGTAAAAAAATAGGAGATGAAATAGATGCTTCCTTTTTAGGACGTTCTGGCTATTTTATAAAAATTACTGGTGGAACTGATAGGGATGGTTTTCCAATGAGACCTGATGTTTCAGGTGGTAGAAAAGTTGCTATTCTTCTTTCAGGTGGTGTAGGTTATCATCCTAAAAGAAAACCTTCTTCAAAAAAGAAAAAGAAAAGAGCAAAAAGACCTTTAAAAGGAAAAAGAAAAAGAGTAATTGTTCGTGGAAATGTTATAACTGATGCTATTGCTCAAATAAATGCTGTTTTAATCGAAAAAGGTAAAGAAATTAAGAAAGAATAAATCTAGGATTTATATTCAACGTATGAGCATTTTCCACAAGTATATCTTTCTTTATGCTCAGCCATAAATATTCCAGGTCCACATCTAGGGCAAAATCTTTTTTTACGAATTAATTTTCCATTTTTTATTTCATATTTTTCCCATATTTTATTTTTTTCTTTCTTTTTTTCACTCATTTCTTTTCTCCTTCCTTTTTAATTTCTAAAGCTTTTTTATTCCTTTCAAGTATATGTTTTTGTTCAAATCTATTTTTATCTTCTGGAGTATTATATATATGGCAATGCCCTTTCATTTCTGATTTACCAAAAATATTTTCAATTTTAACTAAAACTATTCTATTAATATCTATTCCTAATTTTTCAGATAATAATTCAATTGCTTCTTTTCTTGTTAAAGGTTTATCTAAATCTTTTATTAAAAAATCTATTTCAAATCTTCTTAATAAAGGTCTTTCATATTTTGAAAGGATTTCCAATGTTTTTTCCTCCTTATTATTTAATTGCTTTTTTAAAAAACTTATTTATAAATTTCTTTCTTTCATTTGTAGCTTCAACTATTACAGATCCTTCATTTGGTTGACCATATATAATTATTGAATTTTTTGGAGCAAATTTTATAGCTAAAAGAGTTAATAAATCTTCTTCTCCATCAATATATATAATAACCTTTTTCCCCTCTTTAGAAATTAATTTGAATGCTTTTTTTATAGCATTTATTGCTGATGAAGAGATCGTTCCAGCTTGATTATATGCGTATATTTTCATATATGAAGAATTAATTATGAATTTTTCAATAGGCTTTCTCTCTATTTTAGAATCTACAATATATAAATTTGCAAATATTCCTTTTTCATATAATATTCTAGAGGTATAATCTCCTACAATTACTATTAAATTTTTTTTATTAATATTTTCTTTAATTTCATTAATTAATTCTTCATTTTTATTAATTAATTTTCCTAATGGTTTTTTTAATTCCTTTTTTATTTCTTCTGGAAAAATAATTAATAATTCTTTCAAAATTTTTCAATTATTCTTTAAAAATAGATGAATTTTAATTTTTATATTTATTTAAGCAGCTCTTCTTTTAAAATAATTATAAAAATGGAAGGAAGAAGAAATTGGATAATTACTCATGGCGATGCTGATGGAATTTGTGCTGGAGCTATAGCTTATAGTGTTTTTAAAGATTCAAATATACTATTTTCGAATCCAGTTAATCTTTTAAATACATTAAACGAAATTCAAAATGATGCTTTTAGAATAATCATAAGCGATATAGCAATTATTGAAAATGATTCTAAGAAAATTGAAGAGAAAATAATACATTTAAGTAATAAATGTGAAATTATTTATGTAGATCATCATCCACTTCCAGAAGATTTTAATATTGAAAAATTGCAAATAAAATTTATACATGAAGAAGAAGCATGCGCTTCTGAATTAATTTTTAGATTTCTTAATGATAAATTAAATAGCGAAATGGAAAGAGTTATGCTAATAGGTGCAATAGCAGATTATGCAGACAATACTCCTTTTATAGAAAAAGCTTTAGAAAAATGGGATAAAAGGACTTTATATTTTGAAGCAGGAATTTTAGTTAATGGTTTAGAAAGTTTTAGAAAAAATAAAGAAGATAAAGAGAAAATTTTAAAATTTTTAGCTTCAGGTAAGCCACCAAGTTTTCATCAAGGTTTAATAGGTGCAGCAATAATGACTGCTTATTTAGAAGAAGAAATGAGATATAGAATTAAGAATAATTATAAAAAAATCGGTGAAGTTTCATATATAATTGATCCAAAAGGTCCATTAGGAAAAGCAGCTACATATGTGAAAAATGAGGGAAAAACTTTAGTAGGAATTGCAATAGATATTGAAAATAATAAAGTTGATATGAGTATAAGAACATCTTCTAATAAAATAAACTTAAATTTAATTACAAAGAAAGTAGCCAAAAAATTCAATGGAAGTGGAGGAGGACATCCAAGTGCAGCTGGAGCAAGAATTCCAAAAATTAATTTAGAAGAATTTTTAGAAGAATTTAATAAAGAAATTGAAAAACAATTAAAAATTTTTTAAAAGATCTATTTTGAAATCATTAAAAGCTAAGCTTAAGATTATAGTTTAAAAAAATGGAATAGATTATTTATCCAACTTTTATAGCGTATGTACCTGGTTTATCTATTTTTAATGCCTTTGCAATATCAGATTTTTCTGGATCAAATATAATTACATAGCCTAAGAATGAGGGTGATAAATCTGTTGATCCACAAACATCACAAGTATTTCCAGTAACTATTCTATGACATTTTCTACAAGCTTTTTCTTGCGCTGGCATTTTACTTTTCCTCCTTCTTCACTTCTTCCTTCCCTTCTTCTTTCGTTTCTTCTTTTATCCATTCAATTTTTCCAAGGAATGGTTGTCTAGTTGTTAAACCTATTTTCCCTTCTTTCTCAAAAGATAATGCAACAATTCTAGCTCTAACTTTATCTCCTACAGTAAGTTTTCTACCAGTTTTTTTACCCATAAGCATTGAATGTTTTTCATCATATGATATAAATTCATCCATTATTTGAGATATATGAAGAAAACCATCTATTGGTCCTATTCTTACAAATGAACCAAATTCAAGTATTTCAACGATTTCTCCTTCAACAACTTCTTGAAGTCTAGGATAAAATGTTAATAATCTGCAATTAACTTTATGATAACTTGCTCCATCTCTTGCTATAACATATCCTACTGGGTCTACTTTTGCATCTATTACTAAAATAATATAACCTAATTCTTCACTTATTTTCCCTTCATAAATTTCTTTAAGTTGTTCTAAAGCAACATTCTCAAGATTTTCATTAAATCTATTTGGAGGAATCCTAATAAATTCTTCTAATTCTACTATTGCAAACATTTTATCACCCTAAAATGAGAAAAATCTTATTTAAAATCCAAATATATAAAAACATTTAAATTTACCTAATTTTCCTTTTATTTATTATTTTCCATTTAATTAAAAAATAACTTATACATAAAGATTTATTTTTTTATTCTATTATTCCTTCAATATCAATTTTTCCATCCTTTTTTAAGAAAATTACAGGTAATTTTCTTTCTCTTAATTTTTTCTTAAGTTTCATATCACATGTTAAAACTGGGTATTTATTTTTAAAAGCTATTTCTAATAAGGCTTCATCAGTAGAAATATTTTCATTATAAGAAATTTTTTTATATTTATTAGCAATTTCTAATGCAAGTTTAGCTTCTTTACTTTTTTTCCCTCTTTTCATTGAAATTTTCTCTAATTCTTTTAAAACATTCTCTAAAATTATAGGCTCTATAGGAATTTTTAATATTTCTTCTAGCTTATAGAATAAATTTTCTCCTTTTTGTATACAAGCTAATAAAAAACTAGTATCAATAAGTATTTTCATTTATCATCCAATAACTTTTCCATAGCCAATAAGACGCCAACCTAAGCCAATTTTTCTAGAAAGAACTACTCTTTCATTATCTTCAATACATAAAGGTCTAGTAAGTTCAATTTCTACGATATCTTTTTTTCTATTTGTAATTATTCCGCTTGTAACTGCAGAGTATGCATTTAATACTAATGTTTCTTTAATTTCTAATGGTTTAACATCTATAGATTCTTTCACGCCAATTACTTTTTCAAATAATTTATATTCTAAAGTAAGATTTTTTCGTGTAGGTGGCAAAGTTCCAGGTTTTCCAGCAATATTTCCAACTAGACCATCGCTTTTTGTTAATGATGGATCTAATTTAGTTTCTATACCTATTAAACCTCCACTTTTAGCTATTTCTAAATTTTTATTTCCTACTTTTATATTTACTACTTCTGAAAATAATGATGAATATTCAGATTTAGGATCTCCTTCTTTAATTGGTAATCCAGGAGCTATTTCTATTTCATCTCCAATTTTTAAAGTACCTTGTGTTATTGAGCCGCCAATCACTCCTCCCCTTAACTTTAACGCATCTTCTCCAGGTAAATTAATATCAAAAGATCTTAGTATTGGCATTCTGTATGGTTTTGATAAATCTCTTTGAGGTGTTGGAATATATTTTTCAATAGCCCATAGTAATGCATCAATATTTACTCCATGCTGGCCAGAAACAGGTATTATAGGAGCATTTTCAGCAGTAGTTCCTTTAACTCCATTTATTATTTCTTTATAATTTTCCATTGCTCTTTCCATGCTTACTATATCTATTTTATTTTGTGCTATGATAATTTTCTTTATATCCATTATAGTTGCTGCTAAAAGATGTTCTTTATCTTGCAATTGTGGAAAATGAAAATGAGCATCTACCACAAGTATTGCTCCATCAAATAATGCTGCACCTGAAAGCATAGTTACCATTAAGCTATGATGCCCAGGACAATCTATAAATGAAATTGCTCTTTGAAAAATTGTTTCAGATTTGCAATGCGGACATATTTTTTTAGTTGTGTAACATTGTGGAGGAGGACAATTTGGACATTTGTATATTGAAGCATCAGCATAACCAATTTTGATAGTGATTCCTCTCTTCAATTCTTCTGAATGCCTCGCAGTCCATATGCCAGTTATGCTTTGAACTATAGTGGATTTGCCATTATCAACGTGGCCTAATGTTCCTATATTAACTTCTGGCTGATTCGGTAATTCGTCCTCTTTCATATGGTACTTTTATTAAAAAACATAATGATAAACATTTCCTTAAAAAATTCGTTTTTTAAATATATAGAAAAAAGAACTCTAATAGCTTAATAATATTAAATTGCTTAAAAATAATCATATATTAATTTAAGAGATAAATATGTATGTTAAATTGTATTTTCTATCTCTCTCTAATCAATATATTTAATTCTATTAAAATCTATATTTATTTAAAATCGAAGGTTTAAAAAAATATCTTTTTCAAATCTCTTTATATTAAAATGACATATACCCATGTTGAAGAGTATATACCGTGCAAGGATTCCTTACTAAATATTCAATTATTGCAATAAATTCTTCACAAATATCTTTAGGAGGAGCATATTCTTCTCTAATCTTTCTTGCTTCTTCATCCTTACCATAATAATATTTCTCATAAATATCTTTAGGGAGCCAATGATCTAAACATATCTCTATATGACCAAAATTTCTATCAAATACAGAAAAAATTCGTCCTTTATATTTTAAATAGTAAACACAAGAGCTTGTTTCTCTTAGAGAATTTGGTATTCCAAAATAAAGCAATAAACGATAAATTGCTAGTGGTTTCTCTTTCCGTATTTCTTTTTCCTTAAATAAAATTTCACCTCCAACAAGTCCCAGTTCCATAAGATAATATCCTTTTTCTCTCGTAAGCTTATTTAATTCTTTCATTTCTTCATTGACAACTTTCTCTATTTTTACTTCTTCTCCATTTATTTTTACTATCACATACCCTTTCATACGATCATAATCGATAACTTCTATCTTATATTTAGGAAACATTATGTATTCAATTATTGCAATAAATTCTTCACAAATATCTTTAGGAGGAGCATATTCTTCTCTAATCTTTCTTGCTTCTTCATCCTTACCATAATAATATTTCTCATAAATACTCATTGGAACTAAAAGAATCCAATGAATAACTGGAACTCTTTCTTCACCCATATCTACAAAAAAGTAATTCTTTTTATATTTTAGGAAATATCCAAAGTAAGGGAAATCTCCTAATTCAAAGAAATATCTTCTATCTCCAAAATAAAACGACATTCTAACGCATGCATCAGATGTGTAATGAAATATAAATTCTTCATCTAACTTAATTCCCTTTATTTCTTCTATTATCATTTCATACCCATGTTTATTTATTAAACTCTTCCATTCTTTTATTTCTTCATCACTAAGTTTTTCTATTTTTACTTCTTCTTTATTTATTCTTGCTATCACATATTTCTCATTAGGATCTCTTTTTATAATTTTTATCTCATATTCTTTTTCCATATTTTCATCTCTTGTATTTTAAAACTTAAATTTTAATATTTAT
>CAZHGP010000036.1:0-13358 GCA_964532175.1 uncultured Nitrososphaeria archaeon | reverse complement strand
TTATTAAATATTTAAAAAATTATTTTTTCACCTGGAACTCTTCTAAAAGGTTGAATATCGCCTATATGTTTTGCACCTGTTAAAAATCTAATAAGTCTTTCCACACCTATTCCAGCTCCAGCACTAGGAGATAATAAACCCATTTTTGCAACTTCTAAATATTCTTTAAAATTCTTAGGATTTAAACCATCTTTCTTTATTCTTGCTAATATTCTATCATAATTCCATTCTCTTTCTCCTCCAGATAAAGCTTCTCCAAAACCTTCCGGATATATTAAATCATAATTTCTATAGTGCCCAGGATTTTCAGGATCTTCTCGATCATAAAATTCTCTTTTAAAACATATTGCCCAAAAAGGATATTCATGTTTTAATGAAGCTTCTATTTCCCAATTTTTTCCATAAATTTCCTCAAGTTCATGTGTAGTATAAACTTTAAAAGGTTTTTGAGGTATTTTTAATTCTCTTCCTAACATTTTTAATTCTTCTTTTCTTTCTTCTAATACTTTAGATATAACTTCTATTAAAAGATCCTCCATTAAAGATATAACATCATTCATTGTTCCATTTTTTATTTCAAAATCCATTTGAGTAAATTCAATTAAATGTTTACAAGTTTCTTTTCTAGAACTATTTTCTAATCTTATATTTGGAGACATTATGAATATTTTATCTGCACCACTTAATAATGCTAATTGTTTATGCAATATCATGCTTTGAGTTAGAACAAGTTCTTTATTATAATATTTTATTTTTGGAATAGCTACTATAGCGCTTCCTGGATCTGGACCTAATGGATCAGTAATATTAGCAGTAATAACTGGCATTAATTGTAAAAAACCTCTTGAAATCATAAAATTTTCTATTGTTTTTATTACTGTAGTTTGTATTTTGAGAATAGAAAGCATTTCTTTTCTCTTAAGATGATTTACAGCATCCATTATTGTTTTTTCTTTATACATTTGTTTCATAGCTTATCCCTAATGTATTTTTAATAATTTTATTTAATAGCTTAATTTTAAAATTTTTATAATATAAATTTTTCTTAAAAATATTGGAATATTTACAAATTTTATACATAAGATATTGATTATTTTAAACATATAGTTATAAAAACTTTAATTAAAAGCTTTCTTCTAAATTTTTAGATAATAAAATGGAGTTTTCATATAAAAAAATCTTCCTATTAATTATATTATTTATACTTATTCTATCATTCCTTTTTCAGCATTTCTTTTTATCTTATAAAAATAGTATAACAATATTTCATGCTGGAAGTCTTACAGAAGTTATAGAAGATTTAGCATTAATAATGAAGAGTGAATATGATATAGAAATTTTAAATGAACCAAGTGGAAGCATTGATGCAATAAGAAAAATTACAGATTTGAATAAAATAGCAGATATAGTTATGGTATCAGATTATAGATTAATTATAAATATGATGTTCTCAAAAATTAATTGGACTTTAATATTTGCAACTAATGAAATGGTTATAGTTTTTACTGAAAAAAGTAAATATTATAATGAAATAAATTCTGAAAATTGGTTAAATATTTTATTAAAACCAGATGTTAGAATAGGTTTTTCTGATCCTAATAAAGACCCATGTGGATATAGAAGCTTAATGGTTTTAGGATTAGCTTCAATTTATTATAATAATGAAGAGCCATTAAAAATGTTAGAAAATCATGCTGGAATTGAATATATTTTAAATGAAAGCGGAATATTTTTTGATGTAAGTAAAGGAGTTAATCCAGATTCATTAAAAATATTTATAAGAAATAAAGAATTAGATCTTTTAGCTCTTATTGAAACTGGAATAATAGATTATGCTTTTGAATATAAAAATATAGCTATTTCAAAGAAACTTAAATATATAGAATTACCAAAAGAAATTAATTTAGCGGAACAATCGTTAAACAATTTCTACTCAAAAATTTTTATTACTATAATTGGGGAGAAAGAGAAGAAAGAAAATTTGAGAGGGGCTTTTATATCATATGGTTTAACAATTCCAAAAAATGCATTACATAAAGATGCTGCTAGAAAATTTATTGAATTATTAATTAGTAATAAAGGTAAAAAAATTTTATTAGAGAATGGATTTAAACCTTTAGAGAAACCAATAGTTATAGGAGAAGTGCCGGAATGGTTAAAAGAAGTTTAAGTAAAATTTTCATTAAAGATGAAGAAGATACTTCAGAAGAGGAAATAATATTCTCTCCATTTAAAAAAGCTAAAAAATTCTTATTATTATTTTCTGGATTATCTAGTATAATAATACTTTTTCTATTAATTCCAATAATATCTTTATTAGCTGCATCAGATATTGAAGGAATATCACAAACTATAAATAATAAAGAAGCATTAAACTCTATATTTTTATCTATTGAAGCAAGCATATTGGCTGCATCAATTTCGACATTTTTCAGCATTCCTCTTGCATATATTTTTAGTAGAAGTAATTTCAAAGGAAAAAGTTTCATTGAAAGTTTGCTAGATCTTCCATTAGTTATGCCTCACACAGTAGCTGGAATTGCTATATTGCTTACATTTAATAGTAGAGCACCAATTGGAGCATTTTTATCATCTATAGGATTTAGAATAGAAGATAGTTTTTTAGGAATAGTTTTAGCTATGATGTATGTTTCAGCACCATTTTCTATAAATTTTTCTGAGCAAGGATTTAAGAATGTAGATATATCATTAGAAAAAGTTGCAAGAAGTTTAGGTGCAGGTCCATTTAAAACATTCATAACTGTTTCTTTACCTTTAGCAGCTAAAAGCATAATTATTGGATGGCTTATGAGTTTAGCTAGAGCAATAAGTGAAGTTGGAGCAATTATGATTGTTTCTTATCATCCAATTGTTGGAAGTGTCTTGGTTTATGAATGGTTTACAATTAAAGGATTAAAGTTAGCAGTATCTTTATCAATACTCCTTTTAGCAGTAAGCTTCATAATTTTAGCTATTCTAAGATTATTAGAATGGAGGAAATAAAATGATAGAAATAGATAATCTAATGGTAAAAGTTGGAGATTTTAAAATTGAAGTTAATAAAATGATTGTTAATAATGGAGAATATGCAGTATTAATGGGTCCAAGTGGTGCTGGAAAAACAATTTTTCTTGAAACTATAGCTGGATTTAGAACTCCTATTAAAGGAGAAATAAAGATAAATGGAAAGAATGTAACAAATCTTCCTCCAGATAAAAGAAATATATCTTATGTTCCTCAAAATTATGCTTTATGGCCTCATATGAATGTTTATGATAATATAGCGTATGGCCTTAAATTAAAGAAAATTGATAAAGAGAAAGTACATAAAAAAGTTTTAGAAATTGCAGATATAATGGAAATAAAGGATTTATTAAATAGATATCCTATAACTCTTAGTGGAGGAGAAAAGCAAAGGGTAGCAATTGCAAGAGCTTTAATAATAGATCCAGAAGCTATTTTATTAGATGAGCCTTTAAGTAATTTGGATACAAAAACTAAAAACCAAATTAAAGATTTCATAATTTATTTACATAAGAAATTAGAATTTACAGCAATTCATGTTACTCACAATCCTTTAGAAGCAATAGAACTTGGAAATAAAATAGCAATTATGATTAAAGGTAAAGTTTTACAAGTAGGCACTCCTATAGAAATTTTCACTAATCCAAAAAATTTAGAAGTGGCTTGGCTTCATGGAAAACCAAATATAATTGCTGGGGAAGTAATTGAAGTAAAGGAAGGAATAGCTATAATAAAGATTGAAGATTTAAATTTAGCAGCTATTTATGATAAAAAGCCAATATTAGGCTCAAAAGTTTTAGCAATTTTAAGACCTGAGGATATTATAATATCTGAAAATTTTTTAAAAACAAGTGCTAGGAATATAATCAAATGTGTTATTAAAGAAATTAATGAAAAAGGAGGTTTAATAAGTATAAAACTTGGATATAATACCCTTGAATTGGAAGCATTAATAACAAGAGGTTCTTATGAAGATCTTAAACTTTTGCCTGGAAAAGAAGTTTATGCATCTTTTAAAGCTTCAGCTCTTAAAATTTTAACTATGAAATAAATTTTAAAATTTTTTCAAGATATTTTTATTTATTTATTAAATAGACAAATACTTAAAATTTATAACAAAAAATATATAAAGACAAAAGTTATATTTTAATATGCATAAAGAGGGAAAAATTTATGGAAGAAAAAGTAGTAAAAATGGGAGATATTAAACCTCCATTACCAATAAAAACATTGCCAGAAGCACCACCACTTAACTTAAAAGGAATTCTTCAATGGGGAGGCCCTGCGCTTATTTTAGGTTCTCTTTCAATAGGGGGTTTTGAAGCTTATCATGCAGGTTACATGGGTGGTAGAGGCTTTATAGGTCTTTTTTGGTTATATTTAACTTCAGCATTCTTTCAAATATTTGTTAATAGAGAAATAGCAAGATGGACAATGGCTACAGGAGAAACAATTTTCCAAGGATTTAGTAGAATGCGTCCTAGCAAGTTCTGGATTTGGTTTGAAGCATTTTGGTGCTTTTTATCAGGATTTTGGCCTGGATGGATTACAGGCGCAGCTGCTGCAGCAGCTGCTGTTACAGGCCTTTGGGATTGGGTTACATGGAGCTGGATTGGGATAATACTTGTTATTATAATATTTGCACTTAGCAAGTATGTCTATAAAGCATTAGAATATATAATGTGGATCATATGGGCTGTTGGTGTATGGGGAGTTGTTATTCTTACTTTATTAATGACGGACTTAGCTTGTTTTTCAGATGCTATTAAAGGTTGGCTTAGTTTTGGTTATATTCCTGCTGGAGTAACAATAGCTATGATAGGGCCATTCTTAATACAACCAGCTGGATTATGTTGGAATGCCTTTCATACTTATTGGGTTAGAGAAAAAATGATGGGTATGGGAGCTTATATTGGAAGAGTAACAGGCTTAGTTGCTAAGCCTGAAGAAATACCTCCTGTAGGATGCACATTTGATGCTGAAGACCCTAATGAATTAAAAAAATGGAAAGGATGGATGAATATACAAACAGTAACATTAGTTTTATTCTTTGTCCTAATAGGAGGAGTTTTATTTACTTTCTTCATAAGTTTAGCAGGTTATACAGCTCTTGTTAAATATGGTTTAGAAGTACCATCGGGTTGGAAGATTGCAATTGTTATTGCTGAAATTTTCAAAAAAGCATATGGTCCTGCTTTCTTTAGTTTATTTTGTTTTGTAATAATATTTAGCCTTTTTGATAGTCAATTTGCTACTTATGATGGACTTGCGAGAGTTGCAAGTGATGCTCTATGGCAAGAACATCCATCAATAAGTCGTAAAAGACCATATAGATTTTGGTTCTTTGTTTTTCTTGGGATATTAGTAGCTGCTTCTCTTGCAGCAATACCTGTAGGAACACCTTATATTATATGGCTCATTCTTAATTGGTTAGGAATGCTTAATATGCCTTTTTACATACTTGCTGTTCTTTACTTAAATAATAAATATCTTCCAAAAAACATAAGATCAAAATGGTATGATAATATTCTAAATGTACTTTATTGCATTATTCTAACAGTTTACTTCATAATATGGACTTGGGATTTATACGTAAGTGGTGGTTTCAGATTTTAATCAATTCCCTTTTTATTTTTTTAAAAAAATATATAGATAAAGATTTCTTATCTTAATTAAAATAAAATATGTTATTAAAATTCCCTTTTGGTAAAGATTTTCTTCAAATAGAAATTTCTGAAGAAAGATTAGAAGTAGTTTATTCTAAATATTTAGAACCTTTAGTAAATTTAAGCAATGCTATAAAGAAAAGCCTTATAGAACCTATAAATTCTAAACCATTATTTTCTTTAAATAAAAATAAAAAAATTTGTATAATTTTACCAGATAAAACTAGAGCTTGCCCTACTAAAGAAATTTTACCTTTAGTTTTAGAAGAAATAGAAAAATGCAAACCTAGCGATTTAAAAATATTAATAGGAAATGGTTTACATAAACCAATGACAAAGCAAGAAATTATAGAAATGCTAGGTGAAAATATATTTGAAAAATATGAAATTATCAATCATTTAGCAAATGATGAAAAAGAATTAATCGATTTAAAAGAAAAAACATCTTATGGTACACCAATTATAATAAATAAAATAGTAAAAGAAAGTGATTATGTAATAGGAATAGGACTTGTTGAGCCGCATTTCTTTGCTGGATATAGTGGTGGTAGAAAAATTATTCTTCCAGCAGTAGCAGGAAAAGAAGCTATATTTAATAATCATAGCTATAAAATGATAGATCATCCTAATGCAAATTATGGAATTTTAAATGGAAATCCAATACATAATGATATGATTGAATTTATGAAATTTACTAATTTATTTTTCATTGTTAATGTTATAATAAATAATAAAGGAGAAATATGTAAAGTATTTTCAGGAGATCCTATTGAAGCTCATAAAAAAGCAGTAGAATTTTTAGATTATCATGTGAATGTTAAATTAAATGAATATGCAGATATTGTAATAACAACAAATGGTGGATATCCTTTAGATAGGGATTTGTATCAAGCTGTTAAAGGTATAGCTACTGCAAGTAGAGTAGTAAAAAATGGAGGGGTTATAATAATGATTGCAGAATGTAGAGATGGATTAGGAGGACATGAAGAATTTAGGAAATTAATGTGTAAAGAAAATCCAAATGAAGTATTAAAAGAAATAAAAGAGAATGAGCCTATAAATGATCAATGGCAAGCTCAAATTCTTGCTAAAATTTTAAAGAAAAATAAAGTTATAATAGTTACAAAAGGGGTAGATCATAAAATAATAAAAGAAATGATGATGGAGCCTGCTTCAACAATTGATGAAGCTTTAGATTTAGCAAGAAAATTAATTCCAAAAATAGAAAAACCAAGAATATTAGCAATACCAGAAGGACCATATGTAATACCTAATGTTTAAGTTTTTATAAAAAATTATGAAATTTTCTATAATTAATATTAATTTATTGTTTTTACTTTCTTTTTTGCTAATTTTATAGCAATTTCTATTGCATTTAATGTTGCACTTTCGTTTGCTGTACCTTTTCCAGCTTTGCCCCATACAGTTCCATGATCTGGTGATGTTCTAATAATTGGCAATCCAAGTGTAATATTAACACCTTCCATAAAACCAATCATTTTAATAGGTATATGCCCTTGATCATGATACATTGCTATAACAGCATCAAACTCATTATTGTATGCTCTATAAAATACACTATCTGATGGGAAAGGACCTAGAGCATTTATTCCTTTTTCATTTGCTTCTTTAATTGCTGGAATTATTTCTTTTTCTTCTTCATCCCCAAATAATCCACTTTCACTTGCATGAGGGTTTAATCCAGCAATTGCAATCTTTGGATTTGTTATATCAAAATAATTTTTAAGATACAAATTTGTTATTTCAATAGTTTTAACTATTCTATCTTTTTTTATCAATTCTATAGCTTTTTTTAAAGAAACATGAGTTGTAACATGCACTACTTTTAGATTTTTAGCAATAAGCATCATTCTAACATCTTTTGTTTTTGTTAAATCAGCTAAAATTTCAGTATGTCCAGGATAATTATAACCAGCCATGTTAAGGCTTTCTTTACTAATTGGCATAGTAACTATTGCATGTAAAAAATTTCCCATAGCATATTCAACCGCTTTAATAATACTTTCGTATGCTGCTTTTCCTCCTATAAAAGAAGGTTTGCCATATACTAGCTTGCCTATATCAACATTATTTAAATCAATTATATTTATAGTATCCACATCATCAATAAAATCTTTTGGATGATTTATTTTAATTAATTTTAGATCATCAGATCCAACGATTTCTAATGCTTTTTTAAATACTTTAAAATCTCCTATCAATAATAATTTAGCATTATATTCAACATCTTTTTTTAATCTTTTAATAGCTTTAATCGCTAATTCAGGACCTGAACCAGCAGGGTCGCCCATTGTTATACCAATAAAAGGTTTATTACTTTTCATATTAAATCACTTTTCATTTTTGTTATTACTTTAATAAGAGTATCTTCTTTGCCAAATCCACCTGCTTTTGTAATTATAATAAACTTTTTATAATTAAGAATTGGAATACCAGTTTCTATTTCTCCTTTTACTATAATACTATTTATTCCTAATTGTTTTATAATTGCTATTGAAGTATCACCTCCTGATATAAACATTCCTTTAAAACTTTTCCATCCAAATTCATTAATAATTGAAGAAATTAATTCTCCAAATTTTTTAGCAATTATATTTCCAATATCTTTGATTGTTATATTCATTTCATATGCCATTTCTTTACTATCATTAAATTGTTTTTCATCATAAGATGTTGTAATTACTATATCCAATGAAGAATTAAGAGCTTTAAAAATTTCATTAATTACTCTTTTTAATTCAATGTCGAAGTTTTTAATAAGATCTTTAATATTAATTAGAATAAGATGACCTCCATATTCATTTAAAAATTTTCTAATTTGATTTTTAGTTATCTCATTAGCAGAACCAATAACTATTAAAATTGGTTTAATTTTTTTCCTAATAATATTGTAAGCTATATGTTCTGCTAATCCTGCAGAACCTACCCAAATTATTTTTCTTTTATTTTTTATTTCAAACAATTTTTCAATTAAAATTTTAATATCATTATCATTTTCTATATCAAATGAAAGAAATTTATAATTATTAAAGAATTCATACAATTTATTAGATCTTAGGTCTTCTAAAAATACATGCTTATAATCTTTACCAAAAAATGGCATGAAAATTGATGGTATATGAGAAGATTTAACTGGCGTTCTTAAATCTTTTCCAAAAATTGTTTGATCTACTGGTATGCCATTTACCATATGCACTCCTCCTATTGTTGTTCGACTCTGTTTAGGATATGCGGGTGCAAATATTATAATATCAGGATTTAAAGCATCATACAAACCTTTAATTTCTTCAATTATGTTCCCTCTTAATGTTGAATCTACTTTTTTATAAATTAATATTTTATTATTAATATCGATTTCTTTTATGTTTTTACCTATATTAAATAATATTTCATAAGATATTTTAGGATCAAGCATTCTACTTTCTGTATCTATTGCTATTACATTATATTTCTTTATCAACTTTCTTAACAATTCAAATTTTAATAGTGTAATCGTAGAAAAACCAAGTTTTGAGAATTGAGCAGCAGTATCATTTGCACCTGTAAAATCATCAGCAATTATTATAATAGATTTGCATAGATCATATCTCATAGCAATTTATCATTTTATATATTTTAATTCAAAAATATATATTTATTAAAAAATTTTTAATAAAACTTATTAATTTTTATATATTCGTAATGAAATATTAATTTGATGAATTTAAGCTATTTTAATTTTCCAAAAATGATTGAAGTTGAACAAGAACTTGTTTCAATTAAAATTCAAAATATTAAAGATGAAATCATTAAACAACTTGAAGAAATAGATTTTCCTTCAAGAATTAAACCTGGAAGTAAAATAGCTATAACAGCTGGTAGTAGAGGAATAGCAAATATTGTAGAAATAATTGCTACTATTGTAAATGAAGTAAAAAAATATGGTGGGCAACCATTTATTATTCCAGCTATGGGTAGCCATGGAGGTGCAACTCCTGAAGGCCAAATTGAAGTTCTAAGGACCCTTGGAATAACTCCTGAAAGTATTGGAGCACCAATAATTTCTTCTTTAGAAGTTGAAGTAATTGATTATCTTGATGATGGCACACCAATATATATTGATAAGCATGCTCATAATGCTGATGGGATAATTATTATAAATAGAGTTAAACCACATACTGATTTTAAAGATAAAATTGAGAGTGGATTAATTAAAATGGCAGTCATTGGTTTAGGAAAACAAAAAGGTGCTGAAATTCTTCATTCTTTTCTTTCTGAAGGATATCATAAAATTCTACCAAAAATAGCTAAGAAAATATTAGAAAAAGAGAAAATAATATGTGGAATAGCAATCGTAGAAAATGGATATCATGAAACTGCAATAATTAAAGCAATCCCTCCTGAAAAAATTGAAGAGGAAGAAATTAAGCTTTTAAAAATTGCTAAAGAATACCTTCCTAGAATACCATTTAAAGATATCGATCTTTTAATTGTTGATGAAATAGGGAAAGATATTAGCGGAGTAGGAATGGATCCAAATGTTACAGGTAGGTTTTTCGTTCCAGGAGAATATGAACCAGAAGCACCAAAGATTAAAAGAATAGTAGTACTTGATTTAAGTTCTAAAACTGAAGGAAATGCTATAGGAATAGGTATGGCTGATCTTACTACTAAAAGAGTATTTGAAAAAATTGATTTTGAAAAAACATTTATCAATTGTTTAACAAGTAATTGGCCTGAAAGCAGTAAAATACCTATTTTTTTGCCTTGTGATAGAGATGCTATAGCAATTGGTTTAAGAGCAGCTGGTGTAAGAGATCCTAAAAAAGCAAAAATAGTTAGAATTAAAAATACTCTTGAACTTTCTAGATTTTGGATTTCAGAAGCACTTATTGAAGATATTGAAAAAAATCCTGAATTAAAAAGGAAAATAAAAATTATTGGAGAACCAAGAGATATGATTTTTGATATTCTAGGAAATTTGGCAAGATAAGTCTAATTTAATATGCTATATCAGCTATAATAGCATTATTCAATCTTACTATATCACTTGTTTTTAATTCAAGAAGCTTGTTTCTGCTTCCTCCACCACAATAAACAGTTTCATAATTTAAAATAGATTTATCAATAATTACTTTCATTTTAGTTTTATGTCCAACGGATGGTGTACCACCAGGAGGATAACCACTAATCTCTTCTGCTTTATCAAATGGCATAAGGTAAACTTTCTTAACTTTTAATACTTCGGATGCTTTTTTCAAATCAACTTTTTTATCACCTGGTATAATTAAAAGCACATACTCTCCTTCATTTGTTTTACAAACTAAATTTTTTGTAACTCTTTTTAATTCTATACCAGTAACTCTTGCGGCATCAGCTGTATGAATAGTCTCTGGTTTTGGAATAAATTTATACCAAACATTATTTTGTTTTAAGTAATTTTCTAAACTCATTTTTACTCTCAAACTAGTTTTTAGATATTAATTTTAATTAAGTCCCCCCTCCTATTTATATTTTTTAATTTTAAAATACTTATATTTATTAACAATATCATTATAAGCAAAATCCAATTTATTTTTTAAATTTTTTATAAACCTGTGGTACTTCAAATAAATTATTTCAAAAATTTTCTTTAAAAACTTCTAATTCCGAAAATTTACTTTAAACATAAAAAAGTATTTAAATAAGCATTGTGAGAGATATAAATATTTTTTTAAATTTCTATAAGTTTTTATTTTTTAAGGGCATTGTCCAATTATTATTGCTTTATGGCTTTAATCTATTTTTACATTGATATTTAAAAAAGAAGAGGGTTTTCTTTATGAGGCTTAAAAGAATTTAAAAATCTAATGAATAATGAAAAAGTAAAATATTAGAAGTAATAAAAATTATTAAAAACCTTCTTTCAAACAAACATTTTTATTAAATAAAAAAAAGAGGCGTTATTACACTTATGAAATCTAGATTTACTAATCCCACCACATTTTCTTTAATGGCATAGCTATTATTTCTTTTACTTCAAGTTTTCTATTTTTATCTTTACTGAAAATTTCCTTTGTAGTTGTAGACCTTGCTACTATAGCTGTATCAGCTCCTCTCTCGGTTCCACCAACTCCTATAACATTTTCATATAAATTTATAACTTTTTCATCAGCAGCTATTAAAATTACTTCTATTGCAACTTTAAATCCTTGACCTAAAGTATAGAATGCATTCCTTATATTATCCATTCCTTTTTTATGAAGTGGTAAATGAGTTTCATCAATAGCAATTCCTCCAAGTTTTATTATTTCTTCTTTAAAATTAGGGTTCATTTTTTCATAGGATACTGCTACTACTTTAGCTAAATCTTTAAATGCTTTTGCAAATTTTAAACCAGTTTCACCAGATGTGCTAGCAACAATTACAGTATTAATATCTTTTTCTTTAATTCTTTCATAAACAGCTTTTATTACATCATCAGTATTTTCAGGACCATAATTTTTAAAATATAAAATTGATTTTTCTATTTTACTCATATTTATCATTATTTTTTTCTTTTTCTAAAAATAAAAACTTTAAAACTTTTAAAGCAAATACAAATATTTATTAAATTAAAATCGAAAAAAGATTCATAAATTAGGTTAGTTCTTTTAAGCTGATAATTTTTATAATATCACCAATTTTTCTTTTTAATTTTTCATCTTCACTTACTAATATCAAATTATTCTTTTTTGTAATCACTACATATGATGCATCATAAGCTGTTATTCCCAACTTCCATGCATTTTCTAATATTTCTTTTTCATATCCATGAGGGTTTATCATATTCATAAGATCGATAATTTCATTAAGTATATTGGTAAGCTCTCTTGCTTCTTCAATAGTTATTGCTTTGGTTAAATAACTTTCTTTCCATAAAGCATTTATTGCTTCATAAATTGTTAATAACTGAATGTAATTATTATAAAGTGGTTTTAAATTTCTTATTTTTAATGAATATATCAATGAAGAAGCATCAAAAAGTAAATTTCTCATCTATGTTCCCTATCTTCTCTAATACCACTTATAATACTATCCATGTTTATCTTATCAAGTACATCATTAAGCTCGCTAAGCTTTCTTTCTAATCTCTTAAGTTTTTCTTTTTTAACTTCTTCTTCAAGTGCACGCCTAAGAACATTAGAAATTTTTATACCAAGTTTCTCAGCCTCTTCTTTAAGTTCCCTTCTTACCTTTGTAGAAACCGTAATATACCTGCCCATTATAACCACCAAAATGTAGTAATATGAAGTAGTATATAAGGTTATTTAAAAAATTTGGTTATATGATTTATTTCGTTTTATTTCTCGCTTGGATTGATAAATGATGAGTCTTAGTGGAAGAAAATGTTTATCTAAATTATTTTTGGATTCAAATATCAGTTAAGATGTAATTCTTTTTCATTTATGGAAAATATCAAGAAATTAATTCATGATTACCATTTTTTGTTCTCAATATTTTTAAAGAAAGGATAGCAAGAACAAAAAGCAAAAGCTTGAATAAACAAAACTTAAAGCATGGCTATGTAAAACTTCAAAATATATTGAATATAAAGTGTTTTCTTAATAATTTATGTTAAAGCTGAGTTAACATCAAAAACTTCCATATGCAGATTATTCTTGACTTAGGGGAAGAATAATTAAATTA
>CAZHGP010000035.1:0-13447 GCA_964532175.1 uncultured Nitrososphaeria archaeon | reverse complement strand
AACCTCCAGAAAGAGAGGCTAAACTATGGTAGGAAGAACACGCCAAAATAATCTCCAATTATTTTTCCATTACAAAACATAGTTACATAATCAATTGTTATCTTTGTCGCATTTATAAGATTTTCTTCTGTAATACCTGGAACACCGCAAATTAAGAATAAAACTTTACTTGTTTCTAATGTTATTTTTGTATTTTCAGCATCTCTATAAGGGTATATGGCAATTACTTTTTCATTATCAGAAATAACTATTTCTTTTCCAGTAAGCTTTATAGGTTTTTTCATCCCAATACCTAAAAATTCTTCATTTTCTTTAGAAAATCTCATAATAATATCTCCTTTTAATTTATCTAAATCAAATGCTGCTATAGCTATTCCTGTTTTTATAGAAGCAAGATTATATGCATCAACAAGAGTATTTATACGTGGAATTGTATTTCCTTGTAAAATTCTTCTTACTAATGCTTCAGCTGCAGGTCTATTCTTTGTAGGATCGATTCCAATTTTCCAAAAAAAGTCTCTATACGCTCTAAAAGTTACTTCATCTTTTAAAGATTTTAAATCATATTTTTTCAATACTTCCTTAATAATTTTTTCTTTAAATTTTTCAAGTTCTATATCTTCTTTTTTAATTTTAATATTTTCAATTTTTATGATAAGAGCTTTTAAGTTTGGAAATTCTTTTTTTACTTCATCAGCCAATTTTAAAAACATTTTTCATCCTTTTTTATTTTCCCTCTTTTTCAATAAAGTCAGCTATAGAAGATGCTTTAACAAGATTTTCTATAACGATCATTTTCCCTTTTAACATTTCAAATAATTTCTTTACTTCTCCTTGTTCTAAATTAGTTAATCTTATAAAAAACATTACTGAAAAATATTGGGCAAAGAGAAAAGGATCTTTACGAATAATTAATGGGCTTTGTTCTGCTACTTTTCTAAAAGTTTCTATATCTTTAATTTCAATAAACTCTCTAACCAATCATTTTTCACCTTTTTTAGAATGTTATGAAAAATAAATAAACTTTATCTAATTATAAAATTTTAATTTTTATTCATATTTTTCAAATATTTTTCTGTAAATATCTTTAAATTCATTTTCAATTTTTCTATTATTTTCAATCATATTTTTTATATTTAATATAATCCTTTCTTCATTAGTTTCATTAATCATTTCTTCAAGAAATAAATTAATTTTATCCATTAATAATAAATAAGAATTAACATTAGCATTCAAAAGCCTCATTTCTATTAAAAAAACTTTAGAAGGAATAATACCATTCTTATAATCTTGTATAATATATGCCATAATTTCTTTAATGTATTGAGCAGATTTATTAAAAGCATTATGGTATTTTTCGATTATTTCTATTTTTTCAGAAATATTATCTGCTTGGGAAATTTTATACCATATAAAAGAATTAATAATATTTAATTTACATTTTTCAATTAATTCATGAAAAGTAATACTAATATCACATCCTAAAGGCATATTTACTTCTTTTTTAATTGTATTATGTGGAGTAATAACTAATATAGGATTTAGGATTAATAGCATTATTATGAAAGGCAATGTAATATACAATTCCATAAATCTTTATTTTTCGCTTATCTTATTAATTTTTAATTCACAATTTTTTTGTTAACAATTTATTAAAGTTTAAAAGTCAATTTTTTCGTTTAATATTTTTAAAACTTTTAGCAACATCGTTGTTTTTAAAAAATTTAGAAAAAATTCTATATTAAATTAAATAGAAAATATCATCAAATATTATATTACCAATATTTAAATTGAAGACTATCAATATATTCATTCAATGATCTTATAGTAATTTTACCATTTTCATTATATTTTAATACTTTTATAAGAGCAATTGCTAATTCAATTGTTGTTAATATTGGAATATTAAATTCAACGGCAAGTCTTCTTATGATATATTCATCTTCTAAAATACCACTATAATTATTTTCAAAATTTATTAAAGGGATGTTGATTACTAAATTAATCTTTCTCTTAAGAAGATAATCAAGAATATTTGGTTTTTTCTTTTCTTTAACTTTATGTAGAATTATTATAGGATTTAATCCGGCTTTTCTTAATGTTTTGGCTGTATGTTGAGTTGCATAGATTTTGAATCCCATATCCCTTAATTTTTTAGCTAAAGGAATTATTTTTCTCTTCATTTTTTTCCCTCCAACAGTAATAAGAACAGCATCTCCTGGTTTTGGAATGGTAAAATCAACAGATTGTAGTGCTTTTAAAAATGCATCAGCAAAATTTTCACCTAGACAAGCTACTTCACCAGTGCTTAACATTTCTACTCCAAGAATTGGATCAGCACCACTAAGTCTCATAAAGCTAAAACTTGGAACTTTAACACCAACATGCTTTAAAGGAGGGGGTTGAGTTATTCCAATTTCTTTAATTTTCTTACCTAATATTATTGCTGTAGATAAATCTATTAAGTTAATTCCTGTAGTTTTACTTACATAAGGCATTGATCGAGAAGCTCTAAGATTACATTCGATAACTAATACAGTATCATTTTTTACAAGATATTGAATATTAAATGGCCCTTTAATTTTAAGAGCTTTAGCAATAAGATTCGAATAATCTTCAATTTTTTTTATAACTTTGCTGCTAAGTGTTTGAGGAGGTATACACATTACAGCATCACCACTATGAATTCCAGCTTTTTCAATATGTTCTATTACGGCACCTATTAAAGTATCTTCACCATCTGAGACTCCATCAATTTCAACTTCTTTTGCACCATTAATAAATTTTGATATTACAACTGGATATTCTGGTGAAACTTCTGTTGCTATTTTTAAATATTCTTTAAGCTCTTTCTTATTATAAGCTACTCTCATTGCATAACCAGATAATACATAACTTGGGCGTATAAGTACTGGATATCCAATTTCTTCAGCAAATTTTTCAGCATCTTTTATACTTGTAAGTTTGCTCCATTTTGGTTGTGGAATTTTTAATTTATCAAGAAGCATACTAAACTTTGATCTATCTTCAGCTATGTCTATACTTTCACTGGATGTACCAAGTATTTTTACATTAGAATTTGCTAATTTTAAAGCTAAATTATTTGGAATTTGTCCTCCTACACTTATAATCACACCTTCAGGTTTTTCTTTTTCATATATATCAAGAATCCTTTCTAATGTTAATTCTTCAAAGTATAACTTATCTGAAATATCATAATCTGTTGAAACTGTTTCAGGATTATAATTAATTACTATAACTTCATCAATTCCATATTTTTTAAGTGACCATATAGTATTTACACAACTCCAATCAAATTCTACACTTGAACCTATTCTAAATACTCCTGCACCTAAAACAATAATTTTCTTCTTTTTTGAATCAAAGGATATATCATCTTCTTCTCCATGATAAGTTAAATAAAGATAATTTGTAACAGCTGGCCATTCAGCAGCGAGAGTATCTATTTGTTTAACATAAGGAATTATATTATTCTTTTTTCTAAATAATCTTATTTCTTCTTCTTTTTTACCAATGTAATCTGCAATCTGCTTATCTGAAAAACCTAAGCGCTTTGCTTCTTTAATAATTTCTATTGCATCTTTATTTTCAATTTTTATTTTCTTTAATTTTTTCTCCATTTCAATAATATTCTTAATTTTATATAAAAACCAAGGATCAATACCACTTAATCGATAAATTTCTTTAATAGAAATACCTTTCTTTATTGCTTTAACTATTTCAAAAATTCTTTTATCGGTTGGATTTTTTAAAGCATTTTTAATTTCTTTAATAGATTCATATTCATCATTATCATTTTTTGATACTAATCCATCTTTCCCTATATCTAACATTCTTATAGCTTTTTGAAGAGCTTCTTCAAAACTTCTTCCAATTGCCATAACTTCTCCAATAGACTTCATTTGGGGCCCTAAGTGTGGGTCAACATTTTTAAACTTTCTTAAATCCCATCTAGGGATTTTAACAACGATATAATCTAAAGCGGGTTCAAAGCATGCAGTTGTAATTCCAGTAACTTTATTTATCAATTCTGGTAATAAATAACCAATTGCTAACTTGGCAGCAATATATGCAAGAGGATATCCTGTTGCTTTACTTGCAAGAGCTGAACTTCTTGACATTCTAGCATTAACTTCTATGGCACGATATTCTTCAGATTTTGGATGAAGAGCCCATTGAATATTACACTCACCTACTATACCAAGGCTTTGAACGACTTTTATTGAAGCTGAACGAAGCAAATGATATTCTCTATTTGTTAAAGTTTGAGATGGAGCTACAACTATAGAATCACCAGTATGAATACCCATAGGATCAAAGTTTTCCATATTGCATACAGTTATACAATTGTTTTCATAATCTCGCATTACTTCATACTCGATTTCTTTCCAATGTTCAAGATATTCTTCAATTAAAACTTGAGAAATCATACTTTGCGCTAAAGCTCTATTAACTATTTTCTCTAATTCTTTTCTATTATGTGCTACACCTGAACCTTTTCCACCTAAAGTGTATGCTACTCTGACGATAACTGGATAACCTATAGATTTTGCAATTTCAATAGCTTCTTTAACACTCTTTGCAGATTTACTTTTAGGAATTGGAATTCCAGCTTTAATCATTGCTTGTCTAAATAATTCTCTATCTTCTGTTTCTTCTATTGCTTTTATTGGCGTTCCTAAGACTTTTACATCATATTTTTCAAGTATGCCAGATTTAGCTAATTGTATACCACAATTTAATGCTGTTTGGCCACCAAAACCAAGGAGTATTCCATCAGGCTTCTCTTTTTTTATTACTTCTTCAACATACTCAAGTGTTACAGGCAAAAGATAAACTTTTCCAGTTAAACGAGGATCTGTTTGTATTGTTGCTATATTTGGATTAATTAGAATCGTTTCGATATTCTCTTCTTTTAAAGCTTTAAGACATTGACTTCCAGAATAATCAAATTCAGCAGCTTCACCAATTTTTATAGGTCCGCTACCAAGGATTAAAACTTTTTTTATCCATTCAAATTTTGGCATATTTTTCACCTTAACATTTTTAAAAATACTTCAAAAAGGAATTCTGTATCATATGGACCAGGAGAAGCTTCTGGATGCCATTGTACAGAAAATATTTCTTTATTCTTATGTCTTAATCCCTCAATTGTTTTATCGTTTGCATTTATAAACCACACATCTAAACCTGTTTTCTCTAAGGATTTTGGATCAACAGCATATCCATGATTTTGAGTTGTTATATAGCATCTATTAGTATTGATTTCATATACTGGTTGATTTTGAGAACGATGTCCATATTTCAATTTATAAGTATTTCCACCTAAAGCTAAAGCTAATATTTGATTTCCAAGACATATTCCCATTATTGGAATATTTTCATTAGCTATTTCTTTTACCGTCTCGATAGTTTTTCCGCACTTTTTCGGGTCTCCTGGGCCATTGCTTATAAGTATACCATTTGGATTATATTCCATTATTTCTTTTGCTGAAAAATTGTATGGCACACGTATAATATCGATTTTATATTTAAATAAACTTCTTAATATTCCACATTTTACACCACAATCTATTAATACTATTTTCTTTTTCCCATTAAAATTATAGTATATTGGTTCTTTTATAGTTACTTTACTGACTAGATCTTCTTTATTAGGATCAATAACATTCTTTACTTCTTTTAAGAGATTTTCAATATTTGGATCATTATTTTCTTTATAAACTTCTAAAATACCAAGCATCGTTCCTTTCTCTCTAATTTTTTTAGTTAATTTTCTAGTATCTATTCCATATATTCCAGGGATATCCTCGTCTTTAAGCCATTCATCAAGTGTTTTATTTGAAAGATAATGGTATGGTTTTATGCATAAATCTTGTATAACAAGACCCCTAACTTTTATACCAATGGATTCAAAGTATAATGGAATACCAAATTTAGTACGATATGGTGGAATACCATAATTTCCTATTAATGGATATGTAAGCGTTAAGATTTGTCCATAATAGGATGGATCTGTTAAAGATTCAGGATAGCCAACCATTGATGTTGAAAAAACAACTTCGCCTGAAACTTTCTTTATAGCGCCAAAGCCTTTGCCTAGAAAAATTGACCCATCTTCTAAAACGAGAATTGCTTTTCTAATTTCACTATTTTCTTTTCCTTGAGGGCAATTTTTTAACTCCAGAAAACCCTTCTCCTAAAAGAAAAAACTTGCTTTTAAATTTTTTTATCCTTGTTCTTTAAGTATTTTTTCTAATTCATTCACAATTTCTATACTTTCATTATTTAAAGGAATTAGTTTTATATCTGAAGCAGACTTGATACCTATATTAATTTCTACTGCTCTTTTAATTTGTTCAAGTTCAAAAATTCTTCCTTTCATAACTTCTTTCGTTGAACCATAATTCCTAAGAATAGCTATTCCTACAGCATCTATTGCAACTCTATCTTTACTTGCTAAAATAAGGTTAGGTTTAATTAATTCTCCACGATCAGGACCCCCGCTTGAAAAAGCTTCTATAGCATCCATAATTACTAAGTCAACTTTATAGAATTTATTTACTTCAGCTATCATAAGCCTTTGGAATGGAGATGTATGCAATTCTACCATATAATCATATAAACCTCTAGGGACTCGCTTTGCTACTATTCCTATTGAATTTTTCAAAGACATTGTAAAATGTCCTCCAAATCTATGAGTTTTAAGGCAGCATGTTTGAATAACTTTATCAGCATTAAGAAATATTTTTGAAATATAAAAACCATTTAACCAATGGGTACCATTTCTCTTAATTTTTACCCATTTGTCTTTGCTTTCTTCATCCAATACTATCACTTTAAAACCTAATTTTTTTGAGAGATTAAAAACTTTCACTTCTTCTAAAACATCCCTAGTTTTTCCCATCCCACTTCTTTCAGCTAATACTATATCTTTTACTTTAGCTTCTTTTAGTATTTTAACAATATTTTCAAGAGTATCGATATGAGTTGAAGCTGGAAATGGGTCAGCACTATTAAAGTTTGCTTTTAAGGCAATTGTTTTTCCATAATAATCTTTTAAGTCAATTTTTTCAAAAATTTTCTTTATTCCAAATTTTCTATCATTAGTTTTTATTAAGAAAACTTCCGAATATTTATTCCTAATAAACATTTTAATGAATTAGAACATAGTATATCATATTTAAGCATTATTATTTATCTATACCAAGACAAAATATTTAAATTCTTAAATAAAAAATCTATTTTAAAAAATGAAGCCATGTATATCTTTAGAATTTTTAAATAGGGTTAAAAAATGTTAGATTGGCTAGAATATACTTTATATAGTTTAGGTGTTTGTCTTTTAATATTTATTGTTCCCGGTCAAATTTTCTTTTTATCTTTAAATGAAGGAATTAAAAGTATTAAGAATGGATTATTAATGCTTTTAGGCGTGATTTCTGCTCAATTTTTTCTAATAATTTTACTTGAAATTGGAGCAATATATTTACTTAATAAATATATATTTTTTGTTAATATAGCTGGTACTATAATATTGATATGGCTTGGCTTTTCAGCTATATATTCATGTATAAAAGGTATTAAAATAAGTATTGCTCAAAGCTCATATCAAAGCTCGTATTTACGTGGATTATTTTTAACACTTTTTAATCCTCCATTTATAATATGGTTTATTACAGTTGGTTTTTCACTTCTTAATAAAGGAATAGAAACTTTAGGTAATATTGCACATTTAATATTTATTTTTTCTATAATTGGAGGTTCGTCAATAGTTTCCTTGGTATTAATATTTTTAGCCGCTTATAGTCGTAAACCATTTGGAGAAAAAGGGCTTAGATTTTTATCATTTTTCTCAGGAATAGCTTTTATAATATTGGCATTTAAATTATTTCTATAGGAACATTTTTATTAAAAAATCTTATTTAAACTAATTTTTAAATTAAAATAATGATTCATCATTTATAGAAACTTTCCATAAATCTAATGAGAGTTTCTTAATAATCCATATTTTTCTTTTGCCTTTAAATCTTACAGCTAATAAAGGAATCGCACCACATTTTTCAGCAGTATTAATTAATTCTATAAGTCTTTCCCTCATTCCAGGTTTATCAGAAACATAGTATACGTTATCTTTTGTAGATTTAATTTCTACAAGATAGCCTTGTCCATTCTTAATTAAAACAACATCGCAAACAGATTTTTTTCTAAGACCGCTACCTGCAACCCTTTCTGCATGAAATCCTTTACTTTCAGCATATTCACAAAATTCTCTTTCATATTGGGAAGCGCTTTTCTTCAATATTATCAACCTTACTATTAATTTATCTTTAAATACTTTTTATTATCTATCTTTATTAAATTTTTTCAAAACCCCTTCTTTTTTTTTAAAAAAATAGATTAATATTTTATTCGATTAATTTAAAGAGTCATTAATTAGAATGAAAACATAATCTATGATCCTAAAAGCATATTAAAAATAAGTAAGAGCTTAGAGAAAGTGTAACGAAATATTTATTAACTTCCTAATAAGAATATTATAACGATGTGATATGCCTAGAAAGAAGAAGGGAGCAAAAAAGGAAGAAAAACCTAAAGAGGCAGGAGCAGGAGCTAAGCCCTGTTCTTAGCCTCCTATTTTTATAATTTTAGGAAAACCATAAAATTAATATTTTTCATTATTGTATATTATCTATATCTATCTAAATTAAAAACATTTAATTTTATTTAAAAATTCATAATCTTTTTCTGTTTTTGCGAATATTCCAAAATTACCCAGCTTAACATTCTTTAATCCAGAATCCTTTGCAGCATAATAAGCTTCGATCATTTGTTGGAAATTTGGCGATTGAATATTAGTTAATTTATATTCTGGAAAAAATGCTAAAATGGTAAAAGGGATACTTGAATCCACTTGAGAAATTAATTCTGCGATTTTCCTAATTTGATCTATTTCAACCCATCCAGGAATGTATAAAGATGCTATTTCTAAAACAAAACCTCTATCCTTAATTTCTCCTGGTAATTTTAAAATCCATTTATTTGAAACACCTGTTAATTTTCTATGAATTTTATCATCATAAGCCTTTATATCAAGCCAAAAAGCATCGATTCCAGCATCTTTAAATAAATCTAAATTTTTTGGAGTAAGACCATAACCATTTGTTTCAAATAAAACCCATAAATCTTTATTTAAGCTTTTAATTTCTTTTGTAGATTCTATATACCATTCTGGTTGGCAAGCTAAATCCCCTCCAGTAAAAGATATTATATTTCTAGCTGGACCCCATGTTAAATCATCAAGTAAAGTTATTTTTTCAATTTCTAGCTTTTTTGGACAATATTTAGACCTTTTTCCTATTAAAATGCAAGAACCACATGCATGACAAAGTTCAGAAGCATGCCAACTTGTTGCATGATCTCTAGGCTCCTTATACATATTATCTTTATTTATTTCAGCATAATTTAAAGCAATTTTTGCTATATCTTTTGGCGACATCCATTCTCCTGAAGCATATTTTGTAAAACGCCAAGAATGACACTTTAAACAATTCCAATTACAACCTGATTGATAAATTGATAAATAGCATTCAGGTGCTTTATGAGCATAAGAATGAATTAATCTATAGGGAGTATTATTTTCCCATTTAAGCGTAATTCTACAAGCTAAATCTTTCTTTCCATTATAAAATGTTAAACAACTTCCTGGCTCAAAACCTTGTTCAATTAAACGACATTTTCCATCCATTTTATTCTATCTATTTTATTAGTATAGTAAAAGATTAAATTTTATTTATTATTCCATATTTTTATGGAGAGGTTAGACTTACAAAAAATTATTCTTGGAAATCTTCCTTTAATTGGTATAAGCTATCAAGGTAAACAAAAAGATGAAGAATATAGAAAAAGATTTTCAAATAAAAATGAAATGAAGAAAGTTATGAAAGTAGCTCTTAAATATGAAATAAAATATTTTGCTTCTTCTTCTCATGATTTTAATGAACTTTCTCCAATTTATCTTAATGCAATAAAAGAATTGGAAGAGGATGAAGGTATGGAAATTTTTCTTATTCCCTGTATAAGAATTCCATTAGAAATTGGGAAAGAAAAAATTAATGATTATAGAAGATGGGCTACTCATTTAAATTATGAAAAAGAAAAATTTGGAAAAGAAATTATAGAAAAATATTTTAATGATCCTATATTGAATTGCCGCAATCAATGGAAAGAAAATCTCAAAATAGCTAAACCTTACAATTTAAAGGAAATTGAAAAAGAATTAAAAATTGATTGGAAAAAATGGGAAGATAGTATTTTTAGATTTTCTGATTATAGAATAGCTTGGATTGAATTTGGTTCAGAATCAGACTTTATTATTATTTCTAGGATTGACTTATTAGAAGAATTAATAGATAGAACTATTGATATTGGTTATAGAGTTTTATTAGGGTCGCATCATTTTGGGACCTCCTCCTCTATTATTGAAGAAGAAAAAATAAGAAAATTTGATGGTTATGTTACTCCAATTAATAAACTTGGATGTATGATGTTCCCTAATAAAAAAGAAGTTGAAAATAATGTAATAAAAATTAGAGAAAGTGGTAAAATTATTATTGCTATTAAACCTTTTGCTGGAGGTAGAATAGAACCAAAAGAAGCATTAGAGTATGTATATAAAAGAATGAAAGTAGATTCATGCATGATAGGAGTTGGCTCTATCAAGGAAGCAGAGGAAGATTTTCAAATAGCAAAAAATATTTTAAAAATTTAGCTGCCACAAAATATTTTTGAAAGAAGAAAATATGAGGAAATAAAAACTAGAATGAATATTATAATCCATAATATTATCCATTTTTTAATATTAATTTTTTTCATCATTTTTAAACCAAAAGTTTTTAATATTTCTTAATATTTAAACTCTAAAAAAAAGTTGAGATAAAATGCTAGAAGAAATTTTAGGTTTAATAAAAGAACATGAGGATTGGCGTGGAAAAAATTGTTTAAATCTTATCCCCTCTGAAAATATAATGAGTCCATTAGTTCGTTCAATATTATCATCAGATTTAGGAAATCGCTATACTTCTATTGATAAATTCTATAAAGGAACAAAATTCATAGATGAAATTGAAAAATATGGTGAAAAAATTGCAAAAGAAGTTTTTGAAGTTGAAATTGCTGATCTTCGACCACTTTCAGGCCATATAGCAAATTGGATCTTTCTTTCAATATTTACTAAGCCTAATGATAAAATAATGTGTTTATCGACAGAAAATGGTGGGTATCCTGGAATTTGGGAAGGTGGGCTTGCAACTCTTCTTAAATTAAAACCTATAGGCTTTCCATTTTCGAAAGAAAGAATGAATATTTTAATTGATGATGCAATTGAAATTATTTTAAAAGAAAAACCAAAAGCAATAATTTTTGGTGCTAGTTTTTTCTTATTTCCTCACCCAATAAAAGAAATAGCAAAAATTGCTAAAGAAATTGATAGTATTATTGCTTATGATGGTTCTCATGTTTTAGGATTAATTGCTGGAAAAGAATTCCAAGAACCAATAAAAGAAGGAGCGTATGTTTTATATGGCTCTACTCATAAAACATTTTTTGGACCACAAGGAGGAATTATTCTTGCTAATAAAGAATATGGTGAAATTATAAAAGAGAAAATTTCACCTACTTTTATTGATAATGCTCATTGGAATAGAATTGCAGCTTTAACTTTAGCTTTAATAGAAATGAAAGAATTTGGAAAAAATTATGCTAAACAAGTTATTAAAAATGCTTATACATTAGCAAAAGCATTATCAGAATATGGTATTCCTATAAAATGTGCTAAATATGGATTTACTAAATCACATCAAGTTATATTAGATTATGAAGATTACAATAAAAAAATAGAAATTGCAAAAAAACTTGAAGAGGCAAATATTATTGTTGATCATGGTATAAGACTTGGTACTTCTGAAATTACAAGAAGAGGAATGAAAGAAAATGAAATGGAGAAAATAGCTGAATTTATAAAACGTATTTTAATCGATAAAGAAGAAATTAAGAAAGTTAAAGAAGAAGTTATAAAATTTGTTCAAAATTTTCAAAATATTGAATATTGTTTTAAAATTTAATTTTTTAAAAGTTTATATTATAGATAATCTATAAAACTAGTTTATAATATTTTTGGAGATATTAAATGATGGAAAAACCATTAGCATGGTTCATTATTATTAATCTTGTACTACTATTTATTAGTGGTTGTTGGACTATTGGAAGTTTAATATTCGTTCAAAGCCAAAGACCAGAATCTTTTGTAAGGATAACTGTTTTAATAGCCGATACATTAGCGAATGGATTTTTTCTTATTTCTATTTTAATAAATATATTTGGTTTAACTGAAATCATAAAGGAAGAAATGGCAAGAAAAATTGCAGCATATACATTTGCTATAGGGATAATTTCTCTTATAATTTCAATTACTATATCCTTATGCATTATTGCTATAAGATCTCCATGGGTATACGATTAAAATAATGTCTATAAGTTTAAAATATAGAGTGTGAAAAGGTTAAATGAAAGGATGTGAGATATCTCCTAAAAGTAAAGATGAAGTAGAAGAGAAAATAAAAGCCATACATTTATTACCAATATTTTTAAATATTTTATCAGCATTAGCTTATACATTTTTAATAATAAATTCTGGAATAGAATTTGAATATTTACCAATTTTTAATGAAGTACCAGAATATACTAATCCTACTGAAGCTCTTCTTAATCCTAAACCATATTTAAATGCAGCTTTATTTATAATATTACTTACTTCAGGATTATTTTTAAATTATTTTCTCATTAAGAAAAATCTTAGAAAAATATTAAAATTCTTATTTTTAATATCATTTTCCATACTTGTTTACTCAATACTATTTTTTTATATATTCATATTAAATTTTGTAATAAATAATCCTATTATATCAAGTGTGTCATTTTTACTAACATTTCCATTATCAATTATTATCATCAAAATTTTTTATTCGAAAAAGGATTTATTAAGATTATTAGCAGCCATTAGCATTGGAAGCGGAGCAGGTTCAGCTTTAGGATTTTTTATTCCATATTGGACAAGCATTTTAATTTTAATTTTTGCATCTATTTATGATATAATAGCAGTTTTCAAAGGTCCTTTGAAGAAAATATTTGAAAAAGATATCGATTTAACGATATTTAGATTTTCATTAATCAATTTTAAAGGATTAATTATAGGTTTGGGGGATATAGTTTTTTATTCATTATTAATTTCATTTAGTTTTATAAATTTTGGATTAATTTCTGCTATTGTTGCATCAATAGGAATAATAATAGGTTCTTGTATAACTTTATCTCTATTAAAAAAAGATTATCCATTTCCAGGATTGCCTATGCCCATATTTATAGGTTT
>CAZHGP010000034.1:0-14209 GCA_964532175.1 uncultured Nitrososphaeria archaeon | reverse complement strand
AATATGGGATAAACTTCCTAAAGAGATGATAGAATCTATTCCACCTTTAAAAGAACTTCAGGAAATTAAAAAGTTAAAAATCTAAGATAATGTACTTCTCTTTTTAAAAAAGGGAAAATAAAAGTTCATCCAAAACATATGCTCATTTAATAGTTTTTATAAGTTTTTAATTTTAGCTTCATTAACAACTTAACTGTTTTTTAAAAAAAAGGTTAAATTATAGTATTAAGAAAATAATATTAAATGGAAGAAACATTATTTCTTGAAATAGCTCAATTATGTGAAAATCTTTCAAAAACAACTAAAAGGCTTGAAAAAATAGATATGATATGCAATTTCTTAAAAAAATTAAAAACAGATGAAATAGCTCCAGCTGTGCTTTTAATAATTGGTTGGAATTTCCCAGAAACTCTTACTGAACCACTTGGAATAAGTTATGCTACATTAATGGATATACTTAGTGAAAAAAAGCAAGAAACACTTATAAAACAATATTTAACAATAAAAAATGTTAAAAATTATTTTGAAAAAATAGCTTCTATTAGTGGTTCAGGTTCTAAACAAAAAAAGAAAGATTTATTGTTAAGCTTACTTTCTCAAGCATCTCCATTAGAAGCGAAATGGTTGATAAAGAATATTTTTGGAGAAATGCAACATGGTGTAAGTAATGGATTAATGATAGAAGCTATAGCTCATGCAATAAATATTGAAGAAAAATATATTAGAAGAGCATATATGTTTATTGGCGATCTTGGAAAAATTGCTGAAATTGCTTTAACAAAAGGTAAAGAAGGAATATTAAGTATAGGGATTGAGTTATTCCATCCAATTAAACCTATGTTAGCTGAAATGAGTTATGATTTAAAAGAAGTTTTTAAAGAACATGGTGGAAAAACAGCTTTAGAATATAAATTAGATGGAGCAAGAGTTCAAATTCATAAGAAAAATGATAAAATAAGAATTTTTAGTAGAAGATTAAGCGATGTGACTGAGAGCTTACCAGATATAGTTGAATTAATTAAAGAAAAAATTAAAGGAGAAGAATTTATTATTGATGGAGAAGTAATTGGGGTAGATAAAAACGGAAAACCTCTTCCATTTCAAGATTTAATGAGAAGATTTAAAAGAATAAAAAATATAAATGAAATTATTAAAGAAATTCCTGTTAAATTATTCCTTTTTGATATAATGTATTACAATGGAAAATCTCTTATAGATGAAACTTATGAAGAAAGATGGAAAATATTATCATCAATATGTGATAAGGAAATATTAGTAAATAGAATAATAACTAATGATTTAATTGAAGCAGAAAATTTTCTAAAAAAAGCAATTGAAGAAGGGCATGAAGGATTAATGGCTAAATCATTAAGTAGTAAATACACACCTGGAAAAAGAGGGAAAAAATGGTTTAAAATAAAACCTGCAGAAACTTTAGATTTAGTTATTGTTGGAGCAGATTGGGGATACGGAAGAAGGACAGGTTGGTTAAGTGATTATTATTTAGCAGCATATAATGAAGAAAATAATGAATTTGAAATTATTGGAAAAACATTTAAAGGATTAACAGATAAAGAATTTGAAGAAATTACTAAAAAACTTTTAGAAATAAAAATTCATGAAACAGAACATACAGTCTGGGTTAAACCAGAAATAGTTGTAGAAATCGCATTTAATGAAATTCAAAGAAGCCCAAAATATAAAAGTGGATATGCTTTAAGATTTGCTAGAATAATTAGAATAAGAGAAGATAAATCTCCTAAAGAAGCGGATACGATTGCTAAAGTAAAGCAGCTATATGAAAAACAATTTAAATATAAAGGATTAAAATTATAATTTAAAAATTTTTTAGATATTTTTGTTTTAATAAAAATTTTAATTTAAAATATTAAATGAGAAAATTTTAAATTTTTTTAATTTTTTATTTTTATTATGAAAAAAGAAGCTGTATTGACCATTATTGGAACTTCGCATATGGATTTTATTGTATATGTTAATAGATTCCCTAAAGTTGGAGAAACTGTATTGGGCACTAGCTTTATAACAGCTCCTGGAGGGAAAGGTGCTAATCAAGCAGTAGCAGCATCTCGCTTAGGTGCTACATGCTATTTTATTAGTAAAGTTGGGAATGATTTTATTGGTGAAAGTCTTATTGAAAATGCAAAAAGAAATGGTATTAAAGCTGATTATATTAAAAAGGATTCTAGATCGCATAGTGGTATTGCTTTAATTTATGTAAATGCAAAAGGTGAAGATATGATAGTAGTAGCTCCTGGTGTTGATATGTTAATTTCAGAAGAAGATGTAAAGGAAGCTGAAATAGCATTAGCTTCTTCAAAAGTAGTTTTAACTCAATTAGAAATACCAATAAAAACTGCAGAATTTGCAATAAATTTTGCAAAAGAAATGGGAAAGAAAACAATATTAAATCCTGCGCCAGCTTCTTGTCTTAATGAAAAAGTTTATCCTAATATTGATTTCTTAACACCAAATAAAGGTGAGCTTGAAAAATTAAGTGGAATGAAAATTAATGATGATTCTTCTATAATAAAAGCTGCTAGATCATTAATATCAAAAGGTGTAGGTTGTGTAATTGTTACTCTTGGAAAAAGAGGTGCAATGATTGTAACTTCTGATGATTATGAACTTATACCATCATATGATGTAAAAGTAGTTGATACTGTTGGAGCTGGAGATGCTTTTAATGGAGCCTTTGCAGTTGCAATATCTCTTGATATGAACATAAGAGAAGCTGTAAAATTTGCTAATATTGTTGCATCATTGAAAGTAACAAAGAAAGGGGCACAAACTGGATTACCAAGCATTGAAGAAGTTATAGCATTTGCTAAATCTCATGGAATCTACGATTTACCTTTAATTGAATGAGTATATTATTTACTTTTTAAAAAAAAGTTTTAAATAAATTATAACAAGTATTCTTTTTTCTTAATATATTGACTAAAAACTTTTAAAGCTTCATCGATTGTTAAACAATTAAAGTTTAAGCCAAATTTTTTATTAAGCTCAATACATAATTGAGCTATTTGTGGAGGCTTTATTGCAGCTTTTTCTAATAAATCTATATTTAATAGAAGTTCTCTTGTTGAACTATCTCCTATTATTTCTCCATTAGCCATTAAAATTGTTCTTTCAGCTACTTGTGCAACAAATTTCATATCATGAGTAATAACAATAATCGTTCGTCCTTCCTTATTTAATTTTAAAATAAGATTTGCAATAGCTCTACGTCCATTATGGTCTTGTCCACTTGTTGGTTCATCCAAAACATAAACCTCTGGTTGCATAGCAATTATAGAAGCGATTGTAAGTAGCTTCATTTGTCCATAATTTAAATCATGAGGATGTGTATCTTCATAACCAATTAAACCAACCATTTCTAAAGCCATTTTTACTCTTTTTTTGATATCTTCTTGAGATAATCCTTGATTCTTTGGTCCATAAGCTACTTCATCATAAACTTTACTTGTAAAAATTTGATGAGCTGGATTTTGGAATACATAACCTACTATATTAGTAAGTATATGAACAGGTGTGTTTTTTGTATCTAAATCCTTTACAATTACTCTACCTTTTGTAGGTTTAAGAAGACCATTCAAATGCTTAGCTAATGTTGTTTTTCCTCCTCCATTTTGTCCTATTAAAGCAATTATTTCCCCTTCTTTGATTTCTAAATTTATACCTTTAAGTGCAATAACTTCTTCATTGTATTTAAACCAAACATCTTCAACTTTAATTATTGTATTTCTCATTTTATTTTTAACACCTCACTATAAAGTTTTACTGCTTCTGATAGCTTAATTGGATATTGATCAAACTTAATCCCTAATTCTTTTTCTAATTCATAAGTTAATTCCGTAATTGAAGGTGGATCGATTCCAGCTTCTCTAAGCTTAGATATTTCTGATAAAACGTTTCTACTATTATCCAAAGAAATAATCTTACCTTCTTTAAGAAAAAGAATACGATCAGTTAAATATGCAAGTTCTTCTATTTCATGTTCTGCTATTATAATAGTTGACCCTTCTTTAATTAATTCTTTTAATACTGAAAAAACTTCATATTTTCCTATAGGGTCAAGTAAAGCTACTGGCTCATCAAGTACCATTACTTCTGGTTTCATTGCTAAAACAGTAGCTATAGCAAGTCTTTGTTGTTGCCCACCACTTAATTCGAATGGAGATCTTCTTTCTAATCCTTTAAGTCCAACTTTTTCAATTGCTTCTTTAACTCTTTCTTTTATAAGTTCTCTTGAAAATCCAAGCATCGATAAACCAAAACCAACTTCTTCTTCAACTGTAAGAGCAAGTCCTGAAAGTTGATTTTCAGGTTCTTGAAATACAATCCCTACTTTTGTTGAAAGTTCTGCAACTGTATGTTCTAATGTATCCATGCCAGCTACTGTAACATTACCTTTAACAGTTCCACCATAAAAATGAGGGACTAAACCATTTAATGATTTGCAAAAAGTAGATTTTCCAGCTCCATTTGGACCAATTATCCCTAAAACTTCTCCTTTATACACTTTAAGATTTATATCAATTAAAACATTTCTTTTAGTTGGATATGAATATGAAAAATTTTGAAAAGATATAACTTCTTGCTTAGACAATACTTTCACCCTGAAATAAGGTATTGTTTTAAATGTACGATTGGTGAAAAACCATAAACAATGTATATATAAATCATTATTAATGTAGCCATTATAATTCCTATGAAAAATGCATAATCTATACTCTTAAATCTTATGTCATATGGACAAGTTTTTATTACTGGCGCACTAAAACCTCTAGATTCTAATGCTATTGCTCTTATTTGAACTTTAGTAAGAGAACTAAGAGTTAATGGAATAATTAAGATTAAGAAATTCCATATTCTTTTTATTATTCCTACATCTGTGCGAAGGCCTCTTGAAAGTTGAGCTTGATAAATAGTTCCAGCTTCATCAACAAGTAATGGAATTAATTGAACTGCTGCTGCAAAAGCATATATGAAACGAAAAGGTAATTTAAGCTTGAATAATAAAGCAATTAAATTAGCAGGATTTGTTGTAAGATAAAAGAGAAGAGCTGAAGTAATACAAACACCAATTCTTAATGGCCAAGTTAAACCCCATGCAAACCCTTCATAATAAAAAGGAATTTGCCATCCAAAAATTTCAATTTTATACATTAAAGTTGAATTCCAAGGAAATAATACTGAAAGTATAGGAACACCAAAAGCCATCCAAGGGAGTACTGTAACTGCTACACTTAAAAGGATTCTTTTAAGAATTTTCCCTATTATAGCTAAAATTATTATTCCAATTAGAAAAATTGCTGTTAGAACATAATCATAAAAAATGTAAGCCCAAATAGATATCCATAAGAAAAAGAAAAACTTAGTACGAGGATCAGCTTTATGTATTAATGTTTCCTTAATAATAACACTTCTACGAAGTAAACTTGTTCCAATTGAACTCAATATTATTCACTCCAGAAAAAAAAGAGGGTAGTGATTAACTACGTTGTCTCACTAGTATGTACTTCTTTGGTATTCTACTTACTATAATTAATGAAATGATGAATGAAATTATTTTATCTGGTATTTCAGTGACTAAATTCTGTACATAATTTGCTAACCAAAAGTTTTCTGTACTAGCAAGAACTGCAGCATAAACAGCAGCTGGTAATGGTTTCCATAAAGGTCCTCCACCAAATATGAAAATTGATACAGCAGTTGTATATATTGGATAAATAAAACCGAAAATAATACATGGTATTATAAGCTTTATCGGTTTTTTAAGGTCAGTCCAACCTAGCTTCATAGAAAACCATGTTATTAAAGCTATTACTACATTTGCAGTTCCCCATACCCATGCGGGTAAGCCCCATAGAGTGAGTGCCATAATTATATTATATAAGAAACCACCAATAGCACCAACCCAAAAGCCAGAAATAAGAGTTCCAAGTATTGTAGCCCAAGTATCACCCCATATTGGAGCTTTTGTAAGCTCAACTATTACTCCACCTACATAATTAAGTGCAGCTATTGTTGGAATCATAACTATAGCTAAAATCTTTGCTCCTGTTGGAATTACTTCTTTTTCTTCTCCTTTTTCCAACAGCAATCACCTTATTTAAAATTATTAAGTAAAATATTTAAAACTTACTATTCTATTCTTAATTTATTTTAAATTGAAAACAATTAGGTAAAATATTTAAACTTTTTTATTTCCTTAATTTAATGAAGATTATATGAAGAAAAATGTAATTCTTGATATGGATCCAGGTATAGATGATGCTTTAGCAATACTTTTAGCTTTTCGTTCTCCTGAATTAAATGTTTTAGGAATAACTATTGTTTCTGGAAACGTTCATGCTAGTAAAGGAGCTATTAATGCTTTAAGAACTTTAAACGTTCTTAAAATTAAAGAAGATATTCCAGTATACATTGGTAAAGATAAGCCTTTACTTAGACCATTAATAACAGCTGAGTGGATACATGGCTCAGATGGGCTTGGAGATGCAAATATCCCAATGCCTTCAAAAAAACCAAAAGAAGAGAATGGAATAAAATTTATTGTAGATACCATTATGAATTCAAAAAAAGATGAAATTACTTTAATTGCAACTGGACCATTAACAAATATTGCAACAGCATTACTTATTGAGTCAAATTTAGCTAAAAGAGTTAAAGAATTAATCTTAATGGGAGGAGCCTTTGGATTAACACCATATGGTATTGGGAATGCAACGCCAGTTTCAGAATTTAATTTTTATACAGATCCTGAAGCAGCAAAAATTGTTTTTGAATCAGGTATTCCTATAACTGCTGTTGGGCTTGATGTAACAACTGATCCACAAGCAATTATAACAAAAGAAATTCATGAAGAAATGACTAAATCATCATCTGAAATTCATCAATTTGCTGCAAAAATTATGAAGAATCTTGTTGAACGTTTTGGTTATATGCAATTGCATGATCCTATGGCTATAGCTATGGCAATTGATCCAAGTTTCTTTAAAACTTCTAAATATTATGTTACTATTGCTACAAATGATGATGATACTAGAGGCCAAGCTATTGTTGAAAAAAGAGAATGGCTACCTGAAGAATTTAAGAAGAAACCAAATGCAAATATTGCTAATTGGGTTGATGGCCCTCGCTTTCTTAAATTCTTTTTGGAACGTATAAAGTAATTTTAATTCCTTTTTTCTCTTTTTTTATAATTTCATTTTTAAATTGATGAAGCAATTTCTTGAAGACTTTTTCTAATCTCTTCAATTTTATTAATCAATACCTTAATTTCATTTTTTAGCTTTTCATTTTCTTTTGAAAGCTCGTTTATTTTTTTATTTAATTCTTCAATTTCTTTTGATGGTATTTTTTCAATTATATCCAGTTTTACACCTTCTCTAACAAATTTTTCATACGTTTCTCTAACAAGTTTTCCAGCTTCAGTTTTACCTGTTATATGATTACGTACTGTTGCTTCAGTTCTTCCAAGTTCTTCAGCTATTTGTGAAATTGTCATTTTTGCTTTTTCTCTTGCAATCGCTGCTGCAGCAACAGCTAAGGAATCTACCCATGTTAACCTTTCTTCAGGATTTCGAAGCATTTCTAAAATTTCAGGTCTAAATAGTGTTCCAATTAATAAAGCATATTCTAATTTATGTATTTCTTCTCTACCTATTGGTGATAAAGAAATTTCTACATCTTTCTTTTCACTCAAGATTAACACCCCTTGTTTCTTGTATTTTACCTCTTTCAATAGAAATTGTTTGTTTTGGATTTATAATTATACCTTCATTTGTTATTTGGAATGGATGCCTACGCATTGAATGTGCTGTTCCTCGCATTTTCCATACAATAATGCTTCTTTGTAAAACTCCATCAATTTCATCAAGGTCTAATCTTATTATACCATCTGCAGCATGCTCAACTCCTGGACCACCAAAACCACGTTCTGTTACACTAACTTGAGAAATAAGTAAGCTTGTACATCCTAAGCCACTTAATATTTTTTTAATTTGTAATATCATAGATCTAGCTAATGCTGGTTTTGTGATATAAAGTGTTGAAACAGAATCTATTATTGCTCTTTCTGCTTTAATATCCTTAATAGCATCCCTTAATACATCCGCAAGTGCTTGAAAATCATCAGGTGCTTTAACTAAATAACGTTCTCTTTTAGCTGCTTCTCCAATACCTGCAGTAAAAGCATCTACTATTGCAAATTTCCCATTTTCTTCATATTCTCTAATATCCCATCCAAATTGAGCCATGGATATTCTAACTTGAACAGGATGTTCTTCAAGAATAACAAGCACACCAGGCTCATTTTCTTTTAAACCATTATATAAAAATTGTTGTCCAAAAATAGATTTTCCAGTACCAGGCCCTCCTGAAAGAAGAACAACATTACGTTTAGGTATGCCTCCATATAATATTTCATCCAAGCCAGGTATACCTGTTTTAACTCTTTCAATAGGCATTTATAAGTCACCCATTTTTTAAAAAATTCAAATATTTTTCAAAATAATATTTCAAAAATATTTAATATTATAGATATTATAATAATATATAAACTTTTAAATTCTTAAAAACAATTATATGAAAATGTTGCTACATAATTTTTTATAAAGCGAATTTATATATTTTTGAGTATTTTTAATAACTATTTCTCCATGACCGGGTAATAAGAATTTCATTTTAAATTCAGTTAATTTCTTAATAGAATTTATTATTTTCTTAAAACTTTCAATATCATTTACTCTTCCATAATATCCATTAGCAAAAATTGTATCTCCAGAGAATAATATTTTTCTATCTTCCTCATATAAACATATGCTTCCATTCGTATGTCCTGGAGTATGAATTACTTCTAAACAAGAAATTGATGTAGCTATTATATCTTCATTTTCAATTTCTTCAATATATTTTCCATATTTATTAATAAGATTTTTACAATCTTCTTTATGAATAAAAATTTTTGGATTAGATTCTTTTAATATCAAATCCAATCCATATACATGATCAAAATGCTCATGCGTAATAATAACTTGTTTTATTCTAGAAAAATCTAAATTCATATTTTTAAGATTTTGTTTAAAAATATCCAATGTGCTTCCATCACCACAATCAATTAATGTTAAATCCTTTTTCCCAATTATGTAAATATTTGAGCAAAGACCAATACCTTTTAATAATGTTATTCCATTTAATTCTTTATTTATATTACTTAAATCAATTAATTCTCCTTTTATATTTACCATTTTCTCCACTCAATTTTTAAATTATCTTTTTATACATATATTTTTAATTGGGCATTCATTACATTTTGGATTTTTTATTCTACAATATCTTCTTCCATGAAGATAAGCAAGAGTTTGAAACCATCCTCCAAGTTTATCAAGATAAGACAATTTACTTCTAATACATTTATTATTTTTAGCTAATGGACAAAGTTGCAATTTATAATTTTTAGAAGCTTTTAAAGTACATGCATATTTTGCACAATAATTTTTTATAGGCATAATAGTTTCATTTTTTTCAATTAATCCAAGTCTTTCAGATACAATTTTTAAATGTGTATCGCATGGAATGAAATGAGTTGCTTTATGTATACTTAATATAAAAGAATCTATTGTTTTTGGTCCCATACCCCATACACCATAGTTTAAAGTAATTCTAGCAAGTTCAGGTGGAAGGAATAAAATAAGTTCTTGAGTAGGAGTATATGGTAAACCAATCCTTTCAATTATTATTTTTGGTATTTTTTTAATATCTTGGGATAGATTATAAAAACTTTTTAAAGTTTTCTTTAATTGTTTAATTTGATAACTTGTTCCAATTTCTTTTAATTCTTCATATTTAATATTAATGATTTCATCTATCCTTCCATTAAATTTTTCCCATATTTTTTTACACCATTTTAAAACAAATTTTTCATAATCGGCTCTTTTAGATAAAATAATAGCTATTAAAAGATAATCAATATCTAATGGAGCAATAGGTAATCTTACACCATTATAAATATTTGAAAGCGCTTCAATTTGTGGACGAATAAAAGATGGAAGATAATGAATTTTATTCTCAAAAGGCTCATTCCATAATCCTGTTTCAAGAATTATTCTTCTTTCTAATGCAGATTTCATAAGATTTTCTTTACAAAAAACTTCAATTAAATTTGGTTTAGATTGTTTTAATCTTAATTTTCCACCTAAATGGCCTGCTATTTTTATCCACTCATTTTCTGAAATTTTTTCATAAAGGGAAGAAATAAAAGAAGGTAGAAATGTATTGTTTAAATTGAAATTTTCAACCTCGATTTCTAATTTAAGCATTTTAAATACATATACAAAAAAATTTTATTTAATATAAGGTTTTTGCTTTACTTTTTACTAAAAGTAAAGAGAGTTTAAAAGTTAAATACTAGTTTTTATAATTTAATTATTAAAATATTTTTTATAAATAAATTTTAGTAATATTAAATTACATTTTCTAAAAAAATGGTGAATTATAAATGATTAAAGAACCATGTAAAGCTATTTATAAAGGATTATGTCCTAATTGTGAAAATGATATTAATGATTTAGAACTTTTAATTAAAGGTATTTGTAATAAATGTCTTCCTATATCTATTGAAGATGAAAAAACTATTTATTCAAAACTTAAAGAAATTGAAAAAATAGGAGAATATGTAAAATTATTAGAAATTAAATATGAAGTAGAAGATTTTTTTTCTTTTTTCAAGAATCTTATTGGTTCTAAGCCTTGGGCTCTTCAAGAAGTATGGGCAAAAAGAGTTTTATTAGGAAGGAGTTTTTCAATAGTAGCACCTACAGGTATGGGAAAAACAATTTTTGGACTTATTATGGCACTTTATCTTTCATTAAAAGGGAAAAAATGTTATATCATTGTGCCTAGCAGCTTGCTTGTTAAACATCTTTTAGATAAACTTTCAATATTTATAGAAAAAATTAATTTTAATAAAAATAATATTATTGGATACTATTCTGGAATGCCAAAAAAAGAAGCTGAAGAAGCAATAAAACGTATAATTAATAAAGATTTTTCAATTTTAATTACTACAGACCGTTTCTTATATACTAAATTTGATATTCTTAAAAATAATTCTTTTGATTTTATTTTTGTAGATGATATTGATTCTTTCCTTAAATCTTATAGAAATATAGATAAAATTATTTTTCTAATGGGTTTTAAAGAAGAAGATCTTAAAAAAATTTTAGAAGAAATAAGTGCAAAAAAGGAAATAAAAAAAGAAGAAGCAAATAATTTTATTGAAAAAACAAATAATAAAGTTTTAGTAGTTTCAGGTGCTACATTAAAAGGTAAAAGAACAAAAAGAATAAAAATATTTAGAAGATTATTTGGTTTTGAATTTGGTTATAGTTCAGAATATGTAAGAAATATTGCTAATTTCTTTATTAAAGAAAATGATGAAATAGAAAATGTTATTATAGAATTAATAAAGAAGCATGGTTCTGGATGTTTATTATTTGTTCCACAAGCTAAAGGATTAGATTATGCAATAAAAATTGCAAATTTTTTAGAAAAAGAAAATATTAAAGCATATGTTTATAAGAAAATGGATGCAAAATTACTTGAAAAATTTGTAAATAAAGAATACGATGTTCTTATTGGAATAGCAAGTAGTAGAAGTCCTTTAGCTAGAGGAATAGATTTACCTGAAACAATTCGCTATGTGATTTTTGCTGGTGTTCCAAGAAGAGAAATAAGAATAGAGAAGAATGAATATAATCCACAAAAACTCCTTATAGTTTTAAAAGCACTTTCACCTTTATTTGAAGAAAAATATTCAAAAGAATCAATAGAAATAATAAAATCTTTATCTAAAATTGTTCCTATAAGAAAAGAATTATTAGAAAAAATCATGGAAGCACAAAATAAAGGTATTAAGCTTGAGGGATTCGAAGGTTATGTTTTAAAAATTGTTAAAGATGCTAAAGCTTTTTTAGAAAAAATTATGAATGATAATGAATTTATAAAATCTATTGAAAAACTCGATATTCAAATAAAAATAGAAGGTGAAACATTTATTCAAATTTTACCTGATGTTAATGGATATATTCAAGCTTCAGGAAGAGCTTCAAGACTTTATTCTGGAGGAATAACTCATGGTGTTTCAATTGTTATTATTGATGATCAAAAAGCTTTTCAAAGCTTAGCAAAAAGGCTTCAACTTATAACTGATGAAGAATTTGAAGAATATGAATTTGAAAAAGTTAAAAATGAATTAAAAATTGGTGATGAAGATAGGAAGAAAATTAGTTTAATTAGGAAGGGTATGCTATCAATTGAAACAATTGATTTGATTAAAGCTGTATTAATAATTGTAGAATCTCCAACAAAAGCAAGAACAATAGCTCATTTTTTTGGAAAGCCAACTAGAAGGAAAATAGATGATATTATGGTATATGAAGTAGCTAGTGAAGGATTTGTATTAAACATCGTAGCATCTGGAGGACATATTTTTGATTTAACAACAGAAGAAGGATATCATGGTGTTTTAAAAGAGAATGGATTTTTCATACCTATATATACAGATATAAGGAAATGTAAAGATTGTGGAGAGCAATTTACTGATCATGAAACATGTCCAAAATGTGGATCAAAGAATATTTTTTCAAAAATGAGAATAATAAATGCTATTAGAAAATTAGCTTTTGAAGTTAATAAAGTATTCATAGCTACAGATCCTGATGCTGAAGGTGAAAAAATAGCATATGATTTATATGTTTCCATAAAACCTTATTGTAAAGATATTGAACGCTTAGAATTTCATGAAATTACAAGGAAAGCATTTAAAAAAGCTCTATCATTACCTAGAAATATTAATTCATATTTGGTTAATGCTCAAATTGTTAGACGTATAGAAGATAGATGGGTTGGCTTTGAATTAAGCAGGAAACTTTGGGAAAAATTTAAAAAATCAAATCTTTCAGCAGGAAGGGTACAAACTTCAGTACTTGGATGGATAATTAAAAGGTCAGAAGAATTAAAGAAGAAAATACCTGTGCTTTATATAAAATTAGAAAATGGTATAAATACTAAACTTATAAATCCATCTAATATAGAAGATTTAATAAAGAAATTTAAAAATATGGAGCTTGTAGCAGAAATAGGAAATATTATTAATTATGATGAAAAGATATATCCACAACCACCTTATACTACTGATTCTTTATTAAAAGATGCTGCACAAATATTAGGATTTAAAGCAAATTATACTATGGCTTTAGCTCAAAATCTTTTTGAATGTGGTCTTATTACATATCATAGAACAGATTCTACGACAGTTTCTACAACAGGAATAGATGTTGCACGTCGTTATATAGAAGAAAACTATTCAACATTATTTAAACCAAGAGAATATAAGCATGAGGGGGCACATGAATGTATTCGTCCTACTAAACCATTAAATGCTAAACAACTTGAATTTTATATAAAATCTGGTATTATAAGATTGCCACAAAAATTAAGTATTGATCATTTGAAATTGTATGAAATGATATTTAGAAGATTTATTGCTAGTCAAATGAAAGAAGCACTTGTTTCTATACAAGAATTTAATATAAAAATAAATGGTTCTGAAATTAAAACAAAAAGAATTATAAAAATTAAAGATGCAGGTTTCTTGATTATTAACCCTATAATTAAATTAGAAAAAGAAATTAAAGAAGGTACGTATAAAGTAATTAGATTATTATTAAAGAGAGTACCTTCAGCAAAACCTTATAGAGAAGGAGATATAATTGCAACTATGAAAGAGAAAAATATAGGTAGACCTAGTACTTATTCAAAAATAATAGAAATACTTTTTAAAAGAAATTATATAATTGATAAAAATGGATTGATTTTTAATACTAAATTGGGTGAAATGGTTTATGAGTATCTTTATGAGAATTTTACTCATTTTGCATCAGAAGAATTAACGAGAAAATTAGAAGTAACATTGGATGATATAGAAAATGGAAAAGTAGATTATCAAGATGTTCTTAAATCCCTTTATGAAGAAATTACAACTTTAATAGTTGCTGAGGGCAATATTAGAATTAGAAATAGAGAGGTAGAGAGTATTTAAAAGAATAAAAATGCTAAAAAATTTTAAAATATATTCAAAATAAGAAGAATAAAATTAATGGATTAAATTAATTCATTTGGC
>CAZHGP010000033.1:0-14316 GCA_964532175.1 uncultured Nitrososphaeria archaeon | reverse complement strand
TTGTCGGGTAAGTTCCGACGTGCATGAATGGATCAACGAGGGCCCCGCTGTCCCCACCTGGAGCCCGGTGAACCTACGTAACGTGGACGAACAGTCCACGAACTCCCAGCGGGGAGAGAAGACCCTGTGGAGGTTTACTGCAGCCTCCTGCTGGAGCGTGGCTGGGGATACAGAGCGTAGGTGGGAGCCGTAGAACTTATCCCTCCGGGGATAAGGGAGGCGCCAATGCCACACCACCTATCCCTGGCTATGCTTCTCACCAGGACAATAGTCCTGGAACAACGGGAGGTGGGCAGTTCGGCTGGGGCGGCACCCTCTCGAAAAGATATCGAGAGGGCCCAAAGGTCGGCTTAAGCGGGACAGAAACCCGCTGTTAAGTGCAAGGGCAAAAGCCGGCTTAACCAGATCCTTCACAGTAAGGGATCTGGTAGCGAAAGCTTGGCCTAGCGATCCTTCAGCTCCTACCGATGGGGGCTGGAGGTGACAGAAAACTTACCCCAGGGATAACAGGCTCGTCGCGGGCGAGAGTTCCCATCGACCCCGCGGCTTGGTACCTCGATGTCGGCTCTTCCCATCCTGGTCGTGCAGAAGCGGCCAAGGGTGGGGCTGTTCGCCCATTAAAGGGGAACGTGAGCTGGGTTTAGACCGTCGTGAGACAGATCAGGTTCTACCTGCTGGGAGTGCTGGCTGCCTGAGAGGAAGGTGTCCCTAGTACGAGAGGAACGGGGCGCCGCGGCCAATGGTTTACCGGTTGTCCTACAGGGCAACGCCGGGCAGCCACGCCGCAGCGGATAAGGGCTGAAAGCATCTAAGCCCGAAGCCGCTCTCGAAAAGAGGCAGCCAATCCCTAGCAAAAAGGCTTGGTGACAAGCCTTATGCTAGGGACGAGAGCCCCTGTAGAAGACGGGTTTGATGGGGTAGGGGTGTACGAGCCTAGGCTTTGGCCGAGGCTCTCAGCCCGCTACTCCCAAAAGCTCGAGTCACTAAACACAATTCTAGGTGAAAGTTTCCAGTTATGCAAGCAGTACATGAAGACGAGTAGGCGGGTGGGTTACGAGATTTTTCTTGGGGAAGGTCCTCCCCTCATGGAAGAACATGACACCGCGAGGTGTAAGGGGAAACCCTTGGCAACGCTACAGAAACGAGACCCCTCTATTCTAATGAGAATGATACTGCAATTAAAAAGCAGTTGAAGAAGAATAGAGAATGGTTGAAACGAGCGTCCCATGTGAGGAAAGGCTAAATTAAGCCAATGATTGCTTCCATGAGGCTTAAGTTAGCCGATTAGAAAAATCCCACCTAAAAACAGAAGGAGGACTACTGCCTACTCGTCTTCATGTTTTCATCTTTATTTTTAGATAATTAGTAGAAAAATAAATAAATAATATTCTCTATTATAAAATTATAAATTTTTCTTCTTATATAAATAATTAAAAAAAATATAATATAAAAAAAATATTTTATTAAAACTAGAGATGATACTTCACATAGGCTTAGATGATACAGATTCAAAAAATGGAATGTGCACAACTTACATAGGAGCAATAATATTTTATGAATTATTAAAAATGGGCGCTGTTCCAATAGATTTTCCTAGATTAATAAGACTTAATCCAAATTGGATTTGGAAAACTAGAGGAAATGCAGCTATAGCAATGAGTTTTAAAATTGAAGATTGGCTTTTTGATAAAGTAAAAAAGAAAACTATAGAAATAGTAGAAAAAATGGCTGAAAAAGAAAATGAAGATACACATCCAGGAATAGTTTTTTATAAAGGAGAAAAAATACCGAATGAATTAAAAGATTTTTCAAAAAGAGTTATTAAATACATTGTAACATTAGAAGAAGCTGAAGAAATCGCTAAAAAAATAGGAGCAGAAATTTATAAAATTAAACTTGGTAGAGGAATAATTGGAGCATTAGCAGCAATAGGTGAAGAACTTAAAGAAGATTATACTTATGAATTAATTGCTTATAGGAAACCTGAAAATTGGGGAACGAAAAGAAGGATAGATAAAGAATCTGTTATAGAAATGGATAAAGAAACTTATCCATATACTTTTGATAATATAGATTATTCTACAAATGATATAAGAATTACTCCACATACTCCATGTCCAGTATTTTATGGAATTAGATCTAATACTATAGAAGCAGCTTTTAAAGCAAAAAATATATTAAAAATAAATGAAGAAATAGAAAGAATTTTATTATTTAAAACAAATCAAGCAACAGATGCTCATATAAATAAAGTAGAAATTAATGATGTAAAACCATTCTTATCAGTATCACTAAAAGGGAAAATTATATCTAATCCATTTATTATTCAAGGTGGACATGTATTTTTTTGGATTGGAAATGAAAATAATAAAATTAGATGTGCAGCATATGAGCCTACAAAAAAATTTAGAGATGTAGTACTATCACTTAGAAAAGGAGATGTTGTTGAAGTATATGGAGGAATAAAACCTAGAGAAAATGAACCATTAACAATTAATTTAGAAAAAATTAAAGTAATAGAAATTTCTCAAGAAGAAAAAATAAATCCAATATGTCCAAAATGTAATAAAAGAATGAAATCAGCTGGAAAAAATAAAGGATTTGTATGTAAAAAATGTGGTTTTAAAAGTATTAACTTAAAACCATTAATTATGCCTATTAAAAGATATATAAAACCTGGATTTTATGAAGTACCACCAAGAGCAAGAAGGCACCTATCTAAACCATTATCTAGAATGCTTTTTAGAAAAGAAATAGATTTAAATGAAGTAGGAGAATTAATAAAAATTTAAAATTATTTTTTATCAGTTTTTATACTTTATCCTTTAAGATTCTATTACTATCATTGTAAGAGTTGATCTTACTTTATCTAACCTTCTTATTTTCCATGAAACTATTTCTTTAAGCTTTTCCATTGTCTCTGCTTGAATTCTAGCAATTATATCATAAACCCCATAAACCATGTAAGCTTCTTTTACTTCATTTACTTTTCTTAATTCTGCTAAAACTTCTTCTTCAGCACCTATTTCAGTATTTATTAATACAAATGCTATAGGCAAACTCTACACCTCAATATTATTATTATAAAAATAAACTTAATAAACGTTTCTTTTCTTTTTCATGGAAAAATATAATAACCTCTTTTTAAAAGTTCAAATATAAAGCCGAGGTAGCTCAGCCAGGTGGAGCTGCGGGCTGTTAAACCTTATTGAAACCCGTAGGTCGCCGGTTCAAATCCGGCCCTCGGCGTATTATTTAATTCTTTTAAACAATAGCTCTTGCTCAATCGAGTAAATGTATTCTTTAACATATTTTAATATTTCAGGTTTTACAATTAATGCATTAATTCCTTTATTTAAAAGATATTTGAGAAATTCCAAGTCAAATCTATCTTTTTCACTTAAGTAAAATATTTGATTTTCATTTAAATTAATATTCAAAAATATTTGATTTATTATATTCATAAATGAATTATTTAAAATCTCTGCATATGAAACATTTTCGAATGTTTCTTTAATAAGTAAATCTCCATTTATTAAAAATCCATTAAAGAATTTTTTCAATTCATTAATTAAAAAAATCGATGATAATGAATTTATTTCTAAAAATAATTTAATGTTTATTCCTTTATTTAGGAAATTATCTTTTATAGAATTTATTTTATCAATATTTAATTTATTTACTTCTTTACTTAAGAAAAGCAAATTAATATTTTTCAATTTATTTACTTCAATAATTTTATAAATAATATCTAATTGAAGATTAAGAAAGTCTATTTCTTTTTTAATTTCATTTGAAGATAAATGAATTAAAATAATATTTTGCTTAAAAAGATTTTTTTCTATAATGGAATTATATTTTTTTACTAATTTTGTTACATCAACTTCTTCTTCAATATTTAAAAATTCTTTTATATCTTCTGATAATCCTTTTATTAAAAATCCATCAAAAAATGATTCTAATAAAAATTCTGAATAATTCTTAGTATCTAATATTGCAAAAACTTTTGTAGCTGTAGCTAAAAATGGTTTTTCAATAATTTCAATTTTTGGCATCGATAATTCTATTTTCTTTTTTTCAACAACTTCTATTTCTTTCTCGATAACTTTTTTCTCGATTTTTTCTTCAACAATTTCCCCCTCTTTTTCTATAACTACTTCTGGAATTATCTCTTGAGGTTTAACTTCAACAATAAGCCTAGGCTTCCAAACATCAATAATAGTTAAACCATACATTATGGGCAAATCTTTATCTAAACTCCATAATATTATTCTTTCTGATGGAAATATTTCTTCTGTTTTTAAAGCTAAATCGATTATAAAAAGTATTTCTTCATTAGAAAGGCTTGGAGTATCTTGACGAATTGATGGAACAAAAATTTTATGTATTAACCCACCTCCAAGAGGATCAAAAATATATTCAATAGTTTTTTTAGAAATTATTTTTTTAACTATTTCTTTTTTATATTTATCAATAATAAAAGTATCTGGTTTAAATTCTTTAAAAATTAAAGGATCGATTAATCCCCATATGCTTTCAATTAAAATTTTTGATCTATCTAAGTCTTCTGGATTAAATGGAGTAATAATTCCACTTGATTTTGCGTGTATAGATTTTTGAATAAATAATGTTATAGAAATTTTTTCTAAATCTTTTTCTTCCATTTTTAAAAAAAGTTTAATTAAAGCTAAACTCCAAACTTTTTTTATACATGAAAGTAAATCTCTTTCTCCACGTATATTCTGAAATTTTCTCTCAATTTCGATTATATCTTCTTTTTCAAAAAATTCTTCTTCATTAGATGGTAAGCTTATTTTTATTGATACAGGAGCATCTACTATTCTTAATTTTTCAGATAATTCTTTATAAGATTCTATTATTTTTTCTTCAATTTGAGAAGGATAAGGTGTTTCATTAAAAATTTTTTCTATTTTAGATTCTAATTCTTTTTCTTCAATATTTGGAAAATTTTGTAAAACATTCTTTATTTTGGATATAACATCATTACTTTGTTTTAAAAAGAATTTAAATGTGTCGGATGTGATAATGAATCCTTTAGGAATATTAAAACCAGCATCCATTATTTTTTTTAATTCGTGTATTCTTCTACCAATTAATTTTTCATCATATTCTAAATTTATTTCTTCAAATTTTTTTATAAAAAATTCTTTAATAGACATTTTTAACTTTCTCGTTATTATTTAATTGAAATAAATTACTTCTTTATGAATATAAATATTTTTTCATTTATAAAAAACTTAAAAAATCTTAAAATTTTTTAAGTATTTATTGCTGAATTTCCGCAGTTGTTTGAAGGGGAGCAATTTTAGTTATTTTTATTGCATAATCTTTAGGTAATTTTTTACTACCTAATTTGAGAGCTTCTTTTGCAGCTTCTAAACCTGAACTGTATACTCTTAAATCAAATACCGACTCTCCTTTTTTAACTCTTGCAGCAATTCCTATAGGTTTTCCAAATGCACGCCTCATACCTTCTTGTAATCTATCAGCATGAGCACCAAAAATCATTTTATTTTCTCTAAGAACATGATGAGGATGAGCTTTAAGTTCTAAAAAATAATTTTCACCAAGTTTTTTACTTAAAATTTTCCCCATAGTTACTCTAGCAGATTCTAAAGCTACATCTCTTATTTGTAAATCATTTTTTGAAATAAGTTGTAGTAAATATTCATAATCATTTTTATATGTTCCCATTGTATATTTTGAAATTCTCGGTTGAGGAGCACCATGAATAAACTCTTTTCTAGTATATGGTCTTTCTATGTTTCTATAATTCTTAGCTTTCATAAACTTTAACCCTTTTTTTATAATATTAAAAAAATGGTATATTATAAATATTTTAGAGAAATTAAATAAATTCATTAATTCATTATAAAGAAAAAACCAAAAAGTAGAATATAAAAGAGCCTCATTTATATTTTTTATTCTATTTAAATTTATATTCAAGATTTTTTTAAGAAATTAAAAAGAATGGAACCTTATACTATAAAAGTTAAAAAGATCAAAATATATCCTTTAAATATAATATTTTTTATTTTTTTATTAATTAGTATTTTTCTTCCATGGGGTTATTTAAGCCCATTTAGACCAAATATTAGCCTTTCTCTGTATGAAGTAGTAAAAGATGATATAGATAATATTGATATTTTATTTAATACTTTAATTATTCCTCCTATTCAAGGTACAGTTTCTATCATTGCTTTTTCAGCTTTTTTCTTTATAATTATTGGAGGAATATTATCCATTTTCTTTAGAGGTGGAATTATTTTAATATTAATTGGAATAATTATAGGATTCATTGCTTTAATTTTAACACCTTTACCATTAGAGGGTAGCAAAATATTTGATGTTGGATTTTATATAGGGCTTTTTTCTTTAATAATATCAGTATTCTTCAATTTTATAGTATTTAGAGAAAAAAGGGAAGAAATTTTACCTTTACCATTAATAGAAACACCTACGACCCCCTCCGTACCTTTATCATTATTAATTGGTCCTGCTTGTCCAAAATGTAATAGAGCAACAATATATGTAAGTGAATATCAAAAATATTATTGTCAATATTGTAAAGAATATATTTCATAATAGCGGGCCCGGCGGGATTTGAACCCGCGACTTGCGGCTTTCTTCAATTTAGGAGGCCGCTGCCCTATCCATTCTAGGCCACGGGCCCAAAAAATATATTTTATTCTATAGTTTAAATTTTTAGAGAAAAACTTATTTTTTAATTTATTACTTCTTACATTTTAATATAAGAATATACTTATTTTTTCTTCTTAAGAGATGGTTCTATAATGTCCGGAAAAAAATTGGAATTTATTATTTCGCATGGAGGAGAATCATTAGTTATAGATATTCTTAAAATCTTAAAAGAAAAATATGATTACAATACTCTTTCAAAGATTACAGGACTTCCAATTTCTACATTAAGTCGATATTGTACTGGGAAAAGCACACCTAAAGGTAAGAAAATAATGGATTTAATTAATAAAATTACTCCTATTATAGATATAGAAAAAATCATTAGAGAAAATATAATTATTGATAAAAATGGTTATATAGATTCTTCAGCTTTATTTTTAAATTCAAATATATTAAAAATTTTATCTTTATATGCATTAGATTTTTTTGCAGGAAGAAAAATTACATGTATTATTGCATTTGATGAATTAAGTATAAGTCTTGCAACTTCCATTGCTTTATTTTCAAATAGAAAATTTTTATTTCTTAGTAATTCTCCTTTTTGTGAAATAAAAGACAATTTTCTATATTTTATATATTCAAGTTTTGGAGAAAATAATGTTTATTGGTTACCAAAAAAATATATTAAAAATAATGAAAGTGTATTAATAATTATGAGTAATGCTTTCAATAGTAATAAAATTAATTCTTTTTTTGATTTTCTAAAAAAATTAAATGTTTTTGTTTGTGGTGTTTTTAGCATAATTGGCAAGAAAGATGAATGGGAAAAAATAAATTTTCCATTAGGAAGCAAAAATACATGTTTAATATTATTTTAAAAATTATTCATCCTATAGATTAATATGTTCAGATAATAAAAATAAAATCGATTAATTCTTTATATTCTTTTTAAAATTAGCTAAATTTTGTATCAATCTTAAGAAGAATATTAACTATATTCTTTTTATTTTTTAAAATTTTTAAAAATCTTTTAACATATTTTTCTTCAATAAAAAATTGCAATAATTAATTTTTTATTTTTAGTTAAGCATATTCTCTCCATGTATGATTACATTTTACACATCTAAAGAATTGAGTCGTAGGTTCATCTGCACTTCTTGTTTGTACTGTCCACCAATATGCTTCATTATGCCCACAAGCTGGGCATTTAACATCACTAGTTATAGGAAGAGGTGTAGTTTCTTCTTTAACAGTTTCTATAGCTACTTCTTTGCTAGAAAGTTTTTTAGTTGATATTAATACTTCTTCTATCTTTTCTTCATAACCACATTTTTTACAAAATAGTACATTTTTATCATTCTTCTTTTTTATTGAAAGTTTTTTACCGCACTTTGGGCAGAACTTCATTTTCTATACCTCCTTTGAATTTTTATTGCTTTTTTTCTAATTCTTCACTTAATGAATATATTTCATTAATTATTTCTTTCATTTTTTTAATAGAATCTTCTAATATATTTCTTGCTGTTAAATTTTTTCCTTTTGTTTTTATTATAAATCTTATATCGCTTTTTAATGGATGCTCTATTCTATAACTTGCATATTCTACTTCTTCATTTTTTTGTGCTACTTCGCTTAAAGCTGCTATTAATGAAACACCAACATCTCTAACTATTAATTCTAAATAATCGTTTCGCTCTTTTACTATAGCTACTTCCATTTTTACTTCAACCTAAACCATTCTAAGATTTGTTTAAAGTTATTATAATACTTTTTTATTATTTTCCTATCCTGCTTTATTTTACATTTTTTACAATATAGGTTCTTATTAAGTTTAAGTGGAGAAGCACAAAATTCGCAAAAACATAATAAAGCTCCACAATCTTTATCTTTTATTGAAAGAGTTATAATTCCATAAGAATTATCTACAACTTTTGCAATTACTATATCTCTAATACTTAATAATGGCTTCTTTTCTTTTTTTATCTTAAGTGGTAAAATTATTCCACTCATAGGATGCTTTAAAGGTTTTTTATTTACTGAAAGTATATCTACAATAATTAAACTATTTTGTACTTCTTTTACTTCGCATAAAACATAAGAATTTTTCTCTATAATTTCTATTTTATTTAAAGGTTCTACTCTTGCTATTTTTGATTTATAATCTATATTTAATAATCCTAAATTATTTGAAATTACTTCATAATCATTAATATATGTTCCATTTTCTCCTATAAATTCTTCAATTACACCTATTTTCTCTCCTGGAACTACGATTCTTTTTTCTATTTTCTTCATTTTTCTTCACTTTTTAAAATGGATGCAAATAATTTAATGAATAAATTGTTTTTTCCCATTCTAAATAATTTAATGCAATAAGTACTTCACTAGGTAATAATAATGGTTTTTTAAACATAGATTGATCATCTATACTTACTCTTGGACAACAAGTATTTATATATGCATCAAATGTCATTTCTTCTAGACGAATATTTTCTATTTCATTTATTGTAATTAGACTTGATTTTTTATTATTTTTTTCAATTATTTCTTTTAATTTTTCAGCTATTTTTAAATTTTTTTGTCCAGGTTTCAAACATATTAATATTCCAATTTTTTTAGCTTTTTTAAATTCTTGAATTTTCATAAATCTTTGTGTAAGTACTTTTTTTGCTAAATCCTCTATATTTAAAGCCTTTCCTATAAATGGTTCTATTGCGATCACATTTTTTTCTGTAATAAGTTTTAACCCTAAAGCATGAAAAGTACTTCCTATAACAATATAAGAATCGATATTTTTTTCAATAATTTTTGCAGTAGAATAATCACATCCAATTATTTGACTATTATGTTGTGCTAATCCACATTTTCTTCCAATAATTCCATTTATTCCATATTTTTCTAAAAAATTAATAGTTTCTTTAAGCATTTTAATCCATTGAACTGTAGCTACTATTCCTACATTTTTGCCATTTATTAATGGAATAGCATTTCTTAAAGTATCTTCTAAAGGTTTAAAATCCTTATAATGATATTCATAATATAATGTGCGTATTTCATGTTTTGATAAAAATTTTGAATGTCCTATATGAAGAATAAGATTTGCATTAATATTTTTTGCTTCATTAAATGCAACATCACATCCTCCATGACATGGATTAGCAGAAATAATCGTAGGAATTCCTATTCTATTCAGTTCATCACTTACTTTTATAGCAAAATTTTTTAATCCTATTGGAGATTGTATAAGAATTTTTGAAGGATTAATTTCTTTAATTTTTTTAATTATTTTTTCTATTCTATTTCTTTCATTTAAATCATAATTATTCATATAGCATCTAACTCCTAAAAAATATTATGAAAAAGTGAAATTACATTAAAATCAAAATGGTAATTTCTAATATTTTAATTTATTTAAAAATTCTATTATTTCATTTCTCATTTCTTTTAAGTATGCTTCATTCCTATTATCCTTATATATATCCATATATTCTCTAAGTTTCTCTCCTAGATCTATAAAGTAAGAAAATTTAGAAGTGGAAAGTATGCCTAAATAGCTTAATAGAAGGATGGTATAAAAAGATTCTTTAATATTTTTATAAGCTTGTTTTAATGTTCTTAAATATGCTCCCTTTGTAACTTTTTTCTTTCTTAATCTTGCTTTTTCTTCTAATTTTAATTTTTCATCCAAATTTGATGTAATATATTCAATTAATAAGCTTTCCAATTGTGCATTTGATAATGAACAATTTTCACATAAAAGCTTGAATATTAAATCTTTTTTCAAATTTTTTCTAAAATTTTCAATCTCTATACGTAAAGAACTTTCGCTCATTTATTCCCTCCCATGGAATACAAAAATGTAAACCACCATCTTAAATATTTTTCTTTTAAATAATTTTAACCTATCATAAAAGTAATAAGTAAGAATGTTTTTTATATATAATTAGAAAACATTTTTTAAAACTATAGAATAAAATATATTTTTTGGGCCCGTGGCCTAGAATGGATAGGGCAGCGGCCTCCTAAATTGAAGAAAGCCGCAAGTCGCGGGTTCAAATCCCGCCGGGCCCGCTAAATTTTCTAAAATAAATTATTAGAAATTTTTCATTATCTCTATTTTAAGTTTTTTATAGGTATTATTAACTATAAAAAACAATGGGGCATATCTATAGTAACAAATAGATTATTAATTTATGTTACATATTATTAATCTTTGTTCGAATAACTTATTTATATATAATTACTTTTATTTTTCATATTAATGATTAAAATTTAACATTTACAGTGTGATATGCCAAGCAAAATTTTTAAATATTTAATAAATTTTATTTCTTAATCCACTTAGGTCCTTTTTCTTCTTCTTAACTATGAATATTTGGTGAGCCACACTTTGGACATTGTAAAGGTTTAGGCTGACCATATGGGACTTCTATAATCTCTCCACATTCATAGCATCGAAAATGTTTTGTTTATATAAAACTCACCTAATTAAAGCTTTTTCTTTTAATACATCTATAACTTTTTTGTCCAGGTTTAACTATTAATTTCTTTATATTAAGTTGATCAAGTATTATTGAAGCACCTGGGCCTAATTCTCCTGTGATTATCATGTCTATTTTTCATATTTGCTAAATGCTTAGCTATTATTGGCCCTTTGCCATGATTAAGTTTATTAGCAGGATTTTGTATCATTTTAATATCTTTAATTTCTTTTTCTTCAATTTTTATGATTGTAAAAGTTTTAGAATGTCCAAATTCTTTCGAAATAGTATCTTCAAGCCCCTTATTATTATTTGTTGCAATAGCAATTCTTAATGACAATTATTTATCATTTTTTCTCTTGAATTAATTTTTTAAGTTCTTCTATACGTTTAGATACTTCTTTTAGATTTACTTCTAAATCTTTTTTTAAATCTTCTAATGCTTTTAATTCTTCACTTGGATCCGTTGGATAAGACCAATAATATGGCCATCCTAGCCACAATCTTGCCCATGCTGGAGGCCATGGATGTCTTGGACACCACCAACCTTTAGGCCAATACCATCCTCTCATTTAATCACCTCCATTTCGTGATATTTCACGAAATTATATTATAAAGTAATATTTAAATTTTTATGATATATCTCATAATATATGTTTCATAGGCGTTGGTGTAAAAGATATAGACATGGAAAAGTTGGAAGGTCGCCAAAACCTATTATCATAGATTCATTTATTAATATTGAAAAGCTTAAACCAATTCCAGAAAAGAATATAGAAGCAATTTATATGGAATTAGCTGAAATTGAAGCTTTAAGACTTATAGACTTGGAAAAGTTATCTTTTGAAGAAGCTGGTATAAAAATGGGGGTATCAAGAAATACTGTTTGGAGATTAGTTGAAAATGCAAGGGAGAAATTAATAAGAGCTATAATTGAAGGTAGAGAAATTATAATACAAAAAAGAGAATAGTTTTTTATTTTTAATTAAAAAAATTTAAATATAGAAATTATTCAATCTTTATTTTTAACTTTTTTAATATATAGTAAATCGTAATTCCTATAATAAAGCCTATACTTAAATTTGTTAAATAGGATATTATTGCTATAAGTAAAGCTATAATCAATTCAATACGCTTCTTTAATTTTAAAACTTCTTTTCCTAGTTCTATAGATGCTGGAATAAGCATTGCACCGACTATTGCTATTGGAAACTTTGAGAAAATCCATACAACGATTGTTGAAAGGAATATTGCTGAAATGATTTCTATTAAACCTTCCATTACCATTGCACCACCAGTTCTTGCTCCATAGAAATATTGAGCCATGAATCCCCCTGCTCCATGGCATAATGGTATACATCCAAAGAATGCGGCTAAAAGATTCATTAAACCCATATTTAAAGCTAATTGTCCATCTTTTATCTTTCTTAAAAACCTTTCATTTACCGCTATTCTTGTAGCTATCACAGCATTTGAAAGTGTTAAGAATATTTGCACAAAGCCAACTTCTAACATCCCTTTCCATACGTCATTAATAGTAAAAAGATGTATTTTTGGGATATAAAAGCTTAATGCAACTATTCCTCCATTTTGTAATGCGATGAATAATCCAATACCATATAGAACAATCGTGGCTGGTACAAATTTTCTTTTACTTATTGTTATAAATAGAGCGATTATTGCTATTGAAAGGAGAGAAAGTAAAATTGATGTTTGCATAAGTTCTATTGATTCCAATAAGAGGTATATTGCTAAAGCAAGCTGTATGCCACGAGCAACACACTCTGGTACAATCCATAAAATTTTATCTAAAAGGCCTATAATAGATAATACCAACCATATTATTGCCATACCAAATGATGTAGCATAAATTAAGTTTATGTCCCATTTATAAGTAAGAGCATATATTGCTATAGCTTTCATTGGTTCGATTGGAAGTGGGAGCTTATAGTATATTCCTATTAATATATTTGAAATACCCATAACAAGCATTATGGCTGCAGGATCAAGATTAAGAATTTTAATATAAGCTAAAAAGAGAGGATGTAATGGTCCAAAATCTCCTAGAGCGCCACCAAATTCTCTTAAATTGAATTTAAGCCCTCCTTTATTGGCTTGATTTTCATTATCCATGAAAATCCTCTTAAGAAAAATAATGCTTAGTTTTTAAAACTATTTTAACAAATGTAAGCATGGATGGGACTTCCCATAAAGGGCCAACTACAGTTGCTAAAGCTGCTCCTGAATTTACACCAAAAACAACAGTAGCAGTTGCTATAGCAACTTCAAATTGGGTACCTGAACTAATAAAAGCAATTGTTGTTGCATCTTTATGGTTAAATTTTAAAAACCATGGTATTATATAAAAAAGCGTAGCCATGATAAAAAAGTGTGTTAATATCGGTATAGATATCAAACCTACTAAAATTGGTTGATTTGCAATTACTTCTCCTTTTAAAGAGAATAATATTACAATAGTGATAAGCAATGCCATGGCTGCAATATTTCCTATGATATGTCTAAATTTATCTTTAAACCACTTCTCTCCTTTCTTCTCGATTAGAAACTTTCTTGAAATCTGACCTAAAGCTAATGGTAAACCGACAAAAAGAATTACACTCTCAACTACAGGAGCTATTGGAACAGGTATTCCTCCAATTCCAAGATAAAAAGTAGCTAAAGGTGTATAAAGTATAAGAGTTGATAAAGCATTTATCGCTGTTATTACAACACCTTTGGCTACATCACCTTCTGCTAAAAGAATCCAAAATAGAACCATGCCTGTACATGGTGCTATTCCTAATAAGATAGCTCCAGCAGCATATTCTGGATAACTTCCTAAGAATAAACGAACTAATAGAGCCATGAGAGCTGGAGCTACAACCCAATTTCCTATCAATGTGATAATTACTGGTTTAGGTGATTTTGCAGCTTTTAAAATTTCTTTAAATTCTATATTTACCATGGTTGGATACATAAGCAAAAATAAACAAATTCCCATGGGGATGGATATATCCCCAATTTGAAGAGACTCTATAAATAAACTTAATTCTGGAAAAAAATTGCCTATAAGAAAACCTAAAAACATACTAATAATAACCCATAAAGTAAGATATTTTTCAAATAATCCTAAAGTAGCTTGATTTTCTTTCTCATTTTTCATTAAATAATC
>CAZHGP010000032.1:10601-14604 GCA_964532175.1 uncultured Nitrososphaeria archaeon | reverse complement strand
TTCAGCATAAGCTGAAATTACTTTTACTTCTTCGAATCTTGTGAAAATTCCTACAAGACCTGAAGCCCATAATGCTACTGCAATAGCTAAAGCAATTGCAATTGCAACTATTATAACTGTTGCTACAACTGGACTTATACCTTTATTTTTCCTATTCATTTTATCTCATCCTCCGCTATATTATTAATTTTCAATCCATTATTAAACTTTTTCTGTTCATAATTGTTTAAAAAGGTTTAAAAAAGTTCATTATAAAAATAAACTGTTTAAATAAAAAATGAAGAATTTTTCAAATTTTTCTATTTTTATAATAAAAAAAAGATTAATATTATCCTATTTTCCTTTTTATAATAGAGATAATGGGAAGAAGTAGTTTAAAATCTAGTATTATTGGTTTTTCATATTCTCATTTTAATTGGATTAGTAGACCTATTCTTAAAATTTTTAAAAGCTTACCAGAAAGTCTAGATGCTGCAAATATAAGAATTTATCCAGAAGCTTATGCTTCTCTTATAGGTTTCTCTTTATTTTTATCATTTTTAATTTGTTTTCCATTAGCATTTTTTTCATATTTTTATTTTAATTTAGGTTTATATTCATTCTTTTTAATTATTCCTCCATTTATAATTTTAATACTTTTATTATCCTATCCAAAACTTGCTTCTACAAGTAGAGCATCAAATTTAGAAGCAGAAGTACCATTTGTAGCTGCATATATTACTGTTATGGCTACTGGAAGAATTTCTCCTTATAAAAGTATGGAACGTTTAAAAAATGTAAAATTGCTTCCAAACCTTTCAGAAGAAGCACGTAAAATAGATGTAGATGTAAAAGCTACAGGAATAGATCCTGTTTCAGCTCTTGAAAAATCTGCTAAAGCAGTACCATCAAAAGAATATAAAAATCTAATTTTAGGATATGTTTCAACTCTTAGAGGTGGAGGAGATGTGATACATTTCCTTCAAAGAACAACTGAGAAAATATTTGAAGATAGGAGTGAGAAAACTAAGATAATTGGTGAAAGGATTGGAATGCTAATGGAAGGATATGCAGCAACTGGAACAATGCTAGCTCTTGGATTATATGTCATATTCATTGTTTCACAAATTCTTCCATCAGGAGTAATGGCTTTCTCTTCTGGAGGATTTATATTATTTGCATACATATTATTACCATCAATTTCTATTCTCTTCTTATATCTTACAGATATTTTCCAACCTAGATATCCAGTTTCTGATTGGAGAGCATATAAAGTTTTTGCATTAACTCTTCCATTAACATTTTTCCTTTTAATAAGTCTTGTTGCTCCATTCTATTTCCCTCCTTTAAAAGAAATTTTCAAACCTTTTGTATTTTTCATATACTATATTAGAGATATTATGGGTTTAGATTTAGGACAAAAAGCACCTGCTTTATCAGGATTTGAAGTACCATTAGGATTATGTATAATAATTATGATAAGTGTTGCACCTGCAATGATTGCTTATCATAAACATGCTACAGAAACAAGTGGAGTTAATACTGGAATTACAAGATTCCTTAGAGATTTGGTTGAATTGAGAAAAACTGGAATGAGTCCAGAAAAATGTATAGAAAATCTTTCAAATAATGATTATGGAGCTTTTAGTAAATATCTTAAAAAAATAGCTGAACAAATAAAATGGGGAATACCATTATCAAAAATTTATGAAGCTTTTGCTCAACAAATATATAGTTGGCTTGCAAGAATAAATATGTTTCTAATAGTAGATGCAATAGATGTTGGTGGTGGTACTCCTGAAATACTTGAAACAGTAGCTACATTTAGTGAAGAAATAGAACTTATTGAGAAACAAAAAAGAATGTCTCTTAAACCACTTCTATTAATTCCATATATTAGTGCAATAATATTAGTTGTATCAACTGTTGTTTTAATAGGTTTTATGAGAAGCATACTTGTAATAGCTCAAATATATCTTCCATTTAGTAGCTTTCTACAATTATTTGTTCCTCCATTAATACTTAATAGTGCAATAAGTGGATTTGTTGCTGGAAAAGTTTCAGAAGAGAAAGTATCCGCAGGTTTTAAACATGCTTTCATATTAACATTAGTATCTCTTATAGCTTTAGCAATTTCTCCATATGTAAGTGCAGGAATACAATTCTATACTCCAGGGAGTTAAAAAATGAAGAGGAAAGGTTATTCTGTAACAGTTTCAACAGTTATATTATCTGCTATTTTTATTGCTGCAACTTTAATAGCAACATATACTGCTGGATATGTTATTCAAATGCATTCTGAATCTATTGAATTTGAACAAGCTAAAAATACAATGATATTATTAGCAACAGATATTGAAGATATTGTTCTTAAACCAAAGTCTGCTGCATATGTTATTTTCAATTCAAGAGCAGGTGGCCCATCTTTTGATAAGAATGTAGGAGAAATGACAATAACGATTGAAGGAGAAACAAATTGGATTCTAGCTCAAAATCTTCAAATAAATTTAATGAAATATAGAGGAGGATCATTAGTTGGATTAAGTAGTACAGAATATTTAAGAGGGGATGAAAGCAAACCACTTATAGTAGTAGGAGTTTCAGAACCATTAGGATATATTTATACTGAAAGATCTAGTAATGCTGCATGGATTGTTTTGGATTATTCAAGGATTAGAGTTGTGTACAATGGAATATTATCATTATTCAATGTTACTACAGATTCTTATGAGAATTTTAATGATGTAAAAATAATTTATATTAACATTGTTCCAGGAGAATTTTATGGTTCTGGAAGGATATATGCTAAAGTTGAAAATTTAGGTATTACTCATCAAACAAATATATTTAATCCAAATCCAGTTCCAATATTAAAAGTATCTGCTTTTGGAAGACAAGAAACTTTTTCATTTTCAAATCTACCAAACTTTGATGATTCTTTAAAAACAATTGTAACATTCTTACTTATAGATATTAGTATTTCTATGCTTTAGGTGATAATATGCCAAGTCCAATTGTTAGTCATCTAATTGGCACAACAATGCTATTGGTAATAATGCTTGTTATAAGCTATTATTTTACAAACTTTGGAACAATTATAGGAGTAAAAGCTGTTGAGAAAGAATTGAATGAAATTGCTGAATACATAGCTTCAAATATAATAGATATGGTTTCATTAGCAAATGCTTCTCTTAGTGATACTCTTTTATTAGAAATAGATTTTCCATACGAAGTAAATGGTTATGGCTATTCTATTAATATTACTAAAGAATCAAATCATTATATTGTAATTACTCGTATAGAACATACAAGCATAGTTGAAGGAAAAGCAATTCTTCCATTCTCTTCTCAAATAATTTATTCTTCTTTAGATCCTGGAATAAATGGAATAGAAGGAAAGAATGGTCTTCATAGTGGAACAAAGAAAGCATTGATATGGTGTAAAAAAGTTGGAACAGAAATATATTTTGGATTTGGTGTGAGGGAGTGATATAGAATGCATATTTTATACGAATACCTTTTTGTATGTCTTATAGCTTTTCTAATAATAAATACTTCAGTATCAACAATTCTTCCATTAATAGATATACATTTATCTCAAACTGAAGAATATCAACTTGAAAAATTAGCTGAAAGAATATTTGATAAAATACTTTTAACACCTGGCTATCCTTATAATTGGGGTGAAGATATTAGAATAAATCAAACTCTTACTGAAGATGAAATGCTTCAATATTTGAAAGATTTTGGTTTAGCAAAAGCAGGTGCTTCACCTTATGTTTTAGATCCAAATAAAGTAATAAGGCTTGAAAATGGTTCAGGAATAGATAATCTTTATTATATTCCTCCAAAAGTAATTTCTAAATTGCTTGGAATTGAAGGGAAATATGGATTTCAAATAACAATTATTCCTGCTCTTAATATTACAACTGAAGTTAATAGAAATACTTTAACAGTAGGAGTTTATTCTCAAGAAAAAGTACCTTTACCAGCAAGTGAAGTAACAGTGTATGCAATATGGGTT
>CAZHGP010000032.1:0-10501 GCA_964532175.1 uncultured Nitrososphaeria archaeon | reverse complement strand
TCAAGAAAAAGTACCTTTACCAGCAAGTGAAGTAACAGTGTATGCAATATGGGTTAAGAATGAAGGAGGAAAAGATGTTTTAAATAATGAAACAAGAATAGCAAAAACTGATTGGGATGGAAAATGTACTTTAAGTTTTAGTGCAGATCTTGAAGGTAAAGGAAATCAAGAAGGGGCTTCTTTCATTATTTATGTTAATTTCTATGGAATTAAAACAGTATATATTAGTTCTCTTTCTCGAACAATTTTAGCTTCAATTTCTGAAAAATATTTATCAATATCATATTTAGAAGGTACAGGAGCATTACATTTAGAATCAGATCCTTTATTAGTTGCTTTTCCAAATATTTTCTATGGAGAAATAACTAATGAAACGAAAGGAGAATCTACATGGGTTATTAATAAAGGATCAAAAAGCTATAAAGTATATGGGCTTTCATCAATGGATCCATATACAAATTATATTGCATTAATTGTTAGAAAGGGGAATAATAAATTTTTAGTTATTGCTCCAAGACCATCAATAGTATATTATGCAACAGGTCCAATAGCTGGAATTCATAGAGTTAAATTAACTAAAGTAGTTGTAATAAACGATTTAACATACTTTATTGAATTTATACTTTGGAGGCTATATGAATGATTTTAATAAAAAGAAGCAAAATTGGACAAGCACGTATAATAGAAACATTCTTTGCAATATTAATAGTTTCTTCTTCATTCATAGTTTCTTCTTATATGATAATTCCTACAAATATTCCATTAGTTGTAGGTAAAGGAGATTTAGAGAAAATTGGTTTTAATATATTCGATAGTCTTGCTGGAGGAAGAGTATTTGAAGAAATTGATTTTACTAAAGCTGAATGGGAAAAAAGATTAGAAATTGTTTTTGAAAAAATCTTACCTTCTGAAATTTATTTTAATCTTACAGTATATAAAGCTTATGATTCATCAGAAATTGCTTCACCTTATCTTCCTACTCATGTTAATCTTGAAATGATAAATTCTATTCCTATAACAAATGTTGAAAATATTAATGAAGCTTTTAAAAAATCTCCTGAAATAGCTTCTATAACATATGTTTATACTTATTATGATTGGAAAACAAATAAAAGTATGATTTTGGTTTTCATATTAACTCTTGCACGTCCAGGTGAGAAAAAATGATTAAGAAGAAACAAAAAAGAGGGCAATTTGTTGTTTCAATAGCTTTATTAATAGCAATTATAGCAATGACTGCTGCTTTATCAGTATATTTTGCATCAATGCTTCATCATCGTTTTAGATATAAAGGTTATAAAGAAATAATTAGTACTATAAATTCAGATTTTAAAAGAGCATTAACAAATGCTTTATCAAAAGCAACTCATGATTATGTAGGTGTAAAACCAGGTGGAGAAATAGATTTAGAAAGTTTAACATATAATTATACTCTTTTAAGATTATCTGCTCAAAACTTTATGGATTATTGGAAACAAACTGTAATAAATTCATATTCAAGTATGGGTTTAGAAATGGATTTAGAATATAGGAATATGTTTCTTTTAGAAGAAAGGAAAGAAAATTATTCTGGAATTGGGATTACTATTCCTGAAAGATGGTTATATAATTTAACTACAGCTTATTGGTTTTATCCAGAAAGCATATCTGCTATAAGAGCAAATTTATCATTGAATATCACTGGAGTTGGTTTTTATGGATTTAAAACAAGTGAATTAGTATATTTAATTTTAGGTATAGATATTAATGATCTTAAAAAACAAGCACAAAGTGGAGAAATAAATCATTTAAATGTTATAGTTTTAAAAGAAGGAGAGACTCCTGTTCATGATTTAACAACTAAAAACTTTATGATAAGAGTATTTGATTTATATACTGGAAGTTGGAGAAAAGTACCGATCATGGGCGTAAGCTATTATGGAGATGGATATTATACAATATATCTTCCACCACAACAGAAAAAAGGACCAGCTCCTCCACCTTCTCCAGCTCCTGGAAAAACAGTTACTGTAACTACAACAGTTACTGCAACAACTACTACAACAAAATCTATTCCAATTGCTACAACTACTGTTACAACAAAAACTATTACTAAAGTTACAACAGAATTTTCAACAGAAACTAAAAAGGAAACTAAAACAACTACTACTACAACAACTAAAACTAGTGTTACACTAACAAGCCCAATTACTACTGTTACTATAGTATCATATACTATAATTACTTCTACGCGTACCCTGACACTTACATCTCCAGTAACAACTACTACAACAATAACTAATACTCAAACAAAATATGAAACTACATATACAGCAACAACAGAAAGCACTACAACTATAGCTACAGCATCAACAACTTATACTACAACTGCAACAAAAACCACAACAACAACCAGAACAATTACAAAGACTACAACAACTACAATTACAACAGTACCAAAGAAACCACCAATTGAACCACCTGCTATAACTGTTACAACAACTACAACAACTTATACTACTGAAACTACTACAGTATATTATACATCAACAGTATATGCAACTGCAACAACTACGAAAACAACCACCATAAAAACTACAGTTTATAGTTCAACCATAACATTTACAGAAGTAATCACTAGTACTATATATCCAAGAACAGAATATTCAACTACAACAACAATAACTGTTACAAGACCTACAACTATACCTACAACTATTTATGAAACTATAACCAGAACAACTACAACAACTGTAACAAATACAACAACTAGTACTATAACTTTATCTTTAATCACAACTTCTACAATTACTTCAACATCTTTCTTTGAAACAACTACAACAACTACAAGAACAGTTACTCAAACAATTTACACAACAACTAGTATAACTATTACAGAGTATATGCTTCCATTAGAATATTCGATATGGTTCCAAGTAGTGGTTAGAGATAATAGAGGAATAATAGTTGAAGCTGAAACTTATAAAGATATAGATTTTATGGTAGAAAGAAATACTCCTTCTTTAATAGGAAGCTTTCGTAAACAAATAATTATTAAAGCTGGGTCTGAGACAATTCCAAGTGGATATAGTTTAAGCTTTACTTTTGATCATGCTTCTTTAGTATCTTCTAGCAAATCTCTTCCAAGTGGAAGTGATATAAGAATTTTCTATTATGACCCGATTGAAAATAAATTGAAAGAAATAGATAGAGTTTTAGATGAAGAATCTTCATGGAATAGTCCATCAACAAAAATATGGTTTAAAACTCAAGCTTCTATTCCAGCAGGTGGAATCGATAGTAATTATTATCTTTATTATGGATACATAAATGATTCAAATCCATTATCAGATAAATCTAAAGTATATGATTTCTATACAGATTTTTATAATATTGATGATTGGGAAAAATGGAGATTTAGTGAATCAAGTAGTTTTCCAAAAGTAAATGTTTCTTCTGGAATTGTTAAAATTGATTCTCTTGATGGTAAGAAAGCTGGAATATACCATAAAACATATACTATAAGTGGTGGAAGCACAGGATATTTATTAAAAGTTAAAGCTAGACATGTAAATAGTATAAAAGATGATCTACATACAATTTGGGTATATTTTGATGCAAATGAAACAACTGGAGCAATAATTAAAGGATATACTTACTGCACTAGAGATGCTCAAGGTAATAATCCAGACCATAGAATAATTAGAGAAGCAAACCAAACTGAATATAAAATTTCAGAAGTTAGAGGGGATAAACCATCATTAAATAACTGGTATATATATGAATTCTATGTAACAAAGAATAATAAATTTAAAGGATTAAGAGATGGGGAACAAATGGTACCTTCATCAGGATGGGTAATAGATGAAAATTATACCAGTGGAAAAATAGCAATAGGAGTAGAAGGTAATGCAATAGCAGAATGGGATTGGATAATTGTAAGAAAATATTTAGAAAGTGAACCAATAATAACATTAGGAAATGAAGAAAATGTAACTGGAATAAAATATCCAGAATATGAAGTATATAATGTAGAAGTTATGTATTCTGCTGCAAATGGAACAAGATGGTTATGGCATGGTCACAATCTAACAATAATTCCACTTGAAAGGAAACCAATACCCCCTCTTCCAATAAGATTTTTAAGAGTGAATGTTACAAGGAATGGTTATAGTGATAATGAAACAGATTTAGTAGAAACAATTAGTCAAGTTGAAGAATGGTCTAAAGACCTTAGGAAACCTTTATATGTTTATCAAAGAGGTGAAACAAGCGCTAGATTTGGAAATACTTCAAAATTGGTTTTCAATATTGTTTTTCCATGGGGCGTGAAGAATCAGAAAGTAAGAATTTGGTGGAAAGATTATTTAGAAACACCTCCACCAACATATGGTATAAAATTAAGTATAAAGAAAGATTTTGTTATAATAGATAATGGTGTATATAAACTTCAATTACTTGCTAAAAAAGGGTATAGTTATTATATAGATTGGTCTATATCAATAAATTATAGCAATTATCATGCTGAATTTGCATTGTATGGATATGAAATATACGTAATGCCAGATGGAAGATTATGGTATCCAATGAAGATTCCTGCAGGAGATTGGGATTGGCCTATTGTTTATGGTCCAGTTAGAGCTATAGCTCATAGATATACAAATATTGTTTATGATTATCCAAATGATAAAACCATAACCGATGAGCTCCTACATGAAATGTATATAATAGTACCATATAATGTTAGCTATTTCTTATGGATTATGAATGGAACATGGTTAAAAAGCATTTCTACAAATTATTTAACAGCTATAATGATGATTACAGGAGATTCTATTGATGAAGGTAGTCCAATAAGATTGAATGATTGGGCTTATCAAGAAAGTGGTGGAAGTATAAAAGAATCTCCTCCAACATTCAATGATATGAGTATAGATAGGAGTTTATCTATCGAATCTCAAGATTATGGATATTGGAGTGCTCAATATCGTGAAGGATTTGGAGTAGCTATAATTTTAAGTAAAGATACTTTAAACCTTTTGAAAAAGCAACCTAATAATATAATACATATTTTTACATCAGCTGATTATTCTAGAAGAGTTATAGATTATTCATCAACTAATTTAATAATATCTAAAGGCACAAAACATAATATTTATGCTGCTATATGGGTTTATGATAGAGGATACATAGTTCCTGAAATATGGAGCAATATGTTCATAGAAGATTATTATCCTAAAGTTTGGGTTATACAGGAAGATTAATAGATTTTAATAAATGTTGAAACATTATATGAATAAAAGAATCCTATCCTTATTTGAAAATATAAATATTATAATTTTAATATTTTTCTTTACTTCAAATTCTTTTCTTCAAATAAGAATTTTTGAAAATAATCTACAAAAAAATATAGCATTTCCAATAATTGAAAATAATGATTTTAATCTTCAAAAAATAGAATATAAAAATAGTTATGCTTCAAAAAATTCTATAAAATCTGTAATAGTTATTTTAATAAATTTTATTGATAAAATGAATTCTAAATCGATTGATTATATTAAAGATATAGTTTTTAATAAAGTTAATGAATATTATTTAGAAGTTTCTTATGGGTCATTTTCTCTTTATGGAAATATAACTTCTAAATGGTATATGCTAAATAATTCTATAAAATATTATGGGAGTGGAAATTTTTCAGAAGAAAAACATGATGAACTTATTGAAGATGCAATAAAAATTGCTGATATGGATATTGATTATAGAAAATACGATTCAGCTATAATAGTTCATTCGGGAGATGATCAAGCTTATTCAAGAAATCAAGATGATATATGGTCATGTGGATATACTTCTCCATGTATTTTTCAAACAAATGAAGGGAGAATATCACTATATGTTTGTGTATTATCTGAAAATGATCCTATTGGAATTTTTGCTCATGAAATAGCACATATGCTTGGCTTACCAGATTTATATAGTAAAAAATATGGAGATATATTTTTAGGCAAATGGGATTTAATGTCAAGTGGCTCATGGAATAATTTAGGCGAAACTCCATCTCATTTAAATTCTTGGTGTAAAATTAAACTTGGATGGATACCAAGCAATAGAATAAAAGAAATTAATATAGGAGAAATTGCTTCAGTATTGCTCAATCCATTAGAGAAAATTAATGAAGGATTTTTAGTAATAAAAATTCCAATTTCTCAAAAAAATTATTATTTAATCGAATTACGTAAGAAAATAGGTTTTGATTCTTATATTCCAAGTGAAGGGATATTAATTCTTTTTATTGATGAAACTAAAGAATTTGAAGAAGGTGCAATAAAAATAATAGATGCAAATCCTTTAACAGAAACTCTTGATGATGCATCTTTTAAAATTGGTCAAGAATTTAATGATAAAAAGAATGGTTTAAAAATAAAAATAGTTTCTATAAAAGATTCTTCTTATGAATTATTTATAGAATATAAAGTAGTAGATTTAGCTATTACTGATTTTTCAATATATCCATTAAATGCACGTTCTGGAACAATTGTAAAATTCAATATAACTATAACTAATTTAGGAATGGGTAATGCAGAAGATTTCTCTATGAAAATATATATAGATAATGAATTATTTTTCTTTAAAACTATTTCTCTTAAAATTGGAGAATCAATAAATTTTTCTTTAAATTGGATTTCAATAGATGGAAAGCATATTGTAAAATGTATTATTGATGAAGAAGGAGAAATTGCTGAAATTGATAAAGAAAATAATATATTAATGAAAGAAATAATAGTAGGCTATATTTTAACTATTCAAACACCTTTTAATGGAATAGATATTGAAATAGATAATGTTACTTATAAAACTAATTTAAAAGGAAATGTAGAAATATTTGTTGCACCTGGAAAACATAATATTAAAATTCAAGAATATTTCTATGAAGGAGAAAATATAAGGCATTTATTTATTAAATGGAGTGATGGAGAAAATAAAAATTCTAGAGAAATAATTATAGAAAAAGATACGATTATACATGCTATTTATGAAACACAATATTTTTTAAAAGTTTTTTCTCAATATGGCGAAGTAATTGGAAGTGGATGGTATAATAAATTTGAAAAAGTATTTGTTAAAATAAATTCAACAATAATATATATAAATAAAAATATTAGGAAAGTTTTTACAAATTGGTCTGGAGATGCTTCTGGCTCAGAAAGCACATCGAGCATAATCTTTATGAATAGCCCAAAAATAGTTTTTGCTAATTGGAAAACTCAATATTATTTAAACATTTCATCAATTTATTATGATCCTAAATTAAATGGATGGTATGATGAAGGAGAAATCATAAAAATATCAATTCCTCATATAATTGATTATAATAATGGAACAAGAAGAAAATTTATTGAATGGAATGGAAGTATATTTTCAAAATTTGATAATATAACTATTGAAATGAATTCTCCAAAAGAAATATTTGCAAAATGGATCACACAATATAAAATATCAATTATATTTTTAGATAATTATGGAAAAAGAATATACCCACTTCCATCTTATATTATTGCAATTTATCACACTCCAGAAAAGATAGAAGCTTATTATCTATATTCTTATGATAATTTATGGCTTAATGAAGGGAATTGGACAATACATGAAATTAAATGGAATGGAATAAATATAGTTTCTGAGCCATATCCTTCAAATATAATAAATTCTCCTAAAGAATGGTATGTCAAATGCAAAGTTTATAATTTTAATATTCAAGTTAAAGATATATTCAATTTTCCAGCACCTAATATTCCTATATTAATAGAATTTCCAAATGGAACAATTAAAATTATTGAAACTAATAGAAATGGATTAGCATATATTCAATCTGCTCCATATGGAAAATATTCATTTAAAATATCCTACTTAAATCAATTGTTTAGTGAAACTAGAATAATAGATGAAGAAACAAATTTAATAGAAATGAAAATATTTTTCTCAAAAATGACTATTATTACAATTATATTAATTCTACTCCCTTTAATGCTTTTAATATTAATTATACTTTTAAGAAGAAAGAAGAAGACTAGTTCCTCTTTTTAGAATATTTTCTTCTTTCTAAAAATTTAAATGTAATAAAAGCTGAAATAAATCCAATAAATATTGATAAAATAATTATTAAATATGTTTCTGGAAAAATTTTTTCATCTTTTTTGGAAGGTAAATAAGAAGGTTCTAAAAATGCAATTTTATTTCCATTTTCTTCAATAAACCATATTCTTTCATTATTATCTATAGCAATACTTGTTGGTTTTGCTTTTTGAGTAAGAATTAAAATTTCCAATATTTCCATATTTTTTGGATTTAATCTTGCAATTTTATTTCCATTAGCTTCAGTAAACCATATATTCCCTTTAGAATCCATGCATAATCCATAAGGTTCACTATTTAAAGTAGGGATAGAATAAGTTTTTAATTCTCCTGTAGAAGGATTAAGCATACCAATACCATTCACTCCAGGTAAAGTAACCCATACAAAATCATTAGGATCTATTATTATATCATTAGGTTTACCATCAATTGCTAATTTATAAGGTGTGACCACTTTATCAAAAATATTAAAACAAACAATAGTATTATTTAAAGGAGCAATAAACCAAAGATAATTATCTTTAAGAAACATTTTTGTTGGAGCTAATTCATTTATATAAAATTCTCTTATTTCATCAATTTTAGGATCAAGCATTATAATCCTTTTTATTCCATATCCAGTCAACCAAACTTTCCCATCTTTATCTATTACTATATCTCTTATATTCGAACCTTCTCTAACTAACCATGTCCTTAACTCTAAATTATTTGGATTAAGTCTTCCAATAAGATTAGAATTTTTCATAGCTATCCAAACATTATTTTCATTATCTATGCATATCGCTACTGGATCTGCTCCTTTAATATTTAAATTATATTCAGTAATATTTCCAGAAAAAATATCAAAACAGCCTATTTTACCACTAGCTTCTTCACTAAACCATATTTTATTTTCTTTATCTATTTTTATATCTGAAAGTTTACAATTTGGAGTTGGAATATCTATTTCATTTATTATTTCTTGAGCTTTAGAAGGGAAAATAAAAATTGTTAATATTATAAGGAAAATTATTAAAAATGAAAGGATTTTTCTCATATTGAATAATATTATAAAAAAGGGAATATTTAAACTTGATTTTTTTCTTAATAGAAAATTATATCAATATCCAAAAAATATATTTAAATTTAAAATGGTGATAAAAAATGAATATAAAAATTATTACAGAAACTATTGGAGAAGTACTTGTTGAAATAGATGAAAAAACAAATCCTAAAACAGTAAAAGCAATATTAAATGCATTACCTTTTGAATCTATTGCAAATAGATGGGGAGATGAAGTATATTTTGAAACTCCAGTAAAAGTAGAAGAAGAAAATTCTATTCAAGAAGTTGAAATTGGTACTGTAGCTTATTGGCCTCCAGGAAATGCATTATGTATTTTCTTTGGTAAAACACCTGTAAGTAGAGGAGATAAACCTAGAGCATATAGTCCAGTAAATGTTATTGGAAAAATAATTGGAGATGCAAAAATTTTCAAGAAAGTTAAAAGTGGGGATAAAATAAAAGTAGAAAAAGCTTAATAAAAAAAGGTAATTGTAATGTTAATTGGAATAATTAGTGATACACATGATAATTTAATAAAAATTAGAGAAGCAGTAAATAAATTAAATGAATTGAATGTTGAATTAGTTTTACATGCAGGAGATTTTGTAAGTCCATTTACAATAAAAGAATTTCAAAAATTAAAATCAAAAATGATAACAGTTTTTGGAAATAATGATGGAGATAAAAATCTTCTTACTCAAAAACTTATTCAAATAAATGCTATAGTAAATAATTATTTTGCTGTATTAAATTTAGATGGATTAAAAGCTTTTTTAACGCATGGAAATGATGAAAGAGTAATAAATGATATTATTAAAGCAAATTTATTTGATTTATTAATCAGAGGGCATACTCATAAGAAAGAAGTAAGAAAAGAAGGGAAAACTTTAATAATTAACCCTGGAGAAGTATGTGGATACTTATCGAATGAATCAACAATAGCTATATTTGATACAATTTCAAAAAAAGTTGATATAATTTCTTTAGAATGACTACAACAAGAGTTCATGCTATATCTCCTCCAAAATCTCACTCTAGAATAATTATAGAAATCCAGCATTTAAGGCATAAAGGTGAAAAGGCTTCTCCCTCAATGAATTGCCTATGAAGAAGCCCTTTTGAGCAAATTCTAGAAAGAGAGACTAAACTATGGTAGGAAGCTATTCTTGAACATGCTCTTAAAGAGCATATGTTTAAATATTGCTTCATTAATTATTCTTTTTAGATAAATAGATGTTATCCAAATTAAAAAAAGAATTTTTAGAATTATTAGAAAAAGATAAAGAATTTAGATATACTATAGCTGGATATTTAGGATTTTCTGAAATTTTAAAAAGATTAGAT
>CAZHGP010000031.1:0-14606 GCA_964532175.1 uncultured Nitrososphaeria archaeon | reverse complement strand
TTTGTTACTTTTGGTCCAATTAATTCTTCTGGTTTTTCAGCTTTGCTTTCTTCATAAGTGAAGATTTTAAATACTGTTTCCTTATCTCTTACTTCATCTCTTACAAACCATTTTCCTTCTGTTAGTATACATTCATTTGTATCTACACTTATGGACTCTCTTGGAAATTTGCCATGAAATATATATCCAAAACCTTTATAATAATAGCCTACAAACCACATGCCGTTTTTTAGATATACTTCTATGCCTCCTCTATCTTGTTCAGAGTCTTTCCAATAAATTGTTTTTATTCCTCGAATTATTTTTACTGGTTTTTCAGTTACAACTCCCATATTTTTTCTAAAGAAATATTAGCTATTCTAAAATATATAATTTTTATAATTAAACTAAGAGTGGGTTAAGATTTTATGCTCTTTCTTTCATAAACTTTCTTAGAATAAAAGAGTCTTTCAGACTTAAAGAAAATCTAAAAATTCATTTAATATAACATTTAAGATAAAGAATAAAAGCTTTAAAATTATAAAAAATAATGGTATGATGAGGGGATAAAAATGGAAATTGAGAAAAAACCTTGTAAATTATTGTCTTTAGATGATGTATATGAATTAAGTAGAAAAACAGCAATGAAAATTATTGAAAGTGGTTATAAGCCAGATATGATAATTGGTCTTGCTAGAGGAGGCTGGTTTACGGCAAGAATAATTAGTGATTATTTGAATGTAGATGATCTAGTTTCAATCAAAATTGAACATTGGGGTACAACTGCAAAAATTAGTTTGCCTGAAGCAAGATTAAAGCATCCTTTTGAAATCGATTTGAAAGATAAAAAAGTATTATTAGTAGATGATATTACTGATACTGGCGAAAGCTTAATACTTGCAAAAAATGTAACAAGCAAACTTAATCCAATAGAAATAAAAACTGCTGTAATGCAATATATGACATCAAGTAAAATTAAGCCAGATTATTATGCAGAAGTTGTTGATAAATGGATATGGATGATTTATCCATGGAATTGGATTGATGATTTTGCAAATCTTTCATTAACTATATTAAAAGCTTATCCAGATAAGTTTTTCAAATTAGAAGAATTAAGAAAGCTTATAAAAAAATATTTTAATGTTGACCCCGCTAAAGTTTCTCCAAATCACTTGAAATTAGTATTGAATATTCTTGAAGGAAGAGGTTTAGTATTAAAAACTAAAAAAGGTTGGCAAATAAAAAAATAAATTTAAATATAAAATTCCCTATTTTTTATTTTTAATTGTATACTTTTTCATAATTTCTAAATATACTTCTTTAATTCTTCTATTAATTTAATATTAAATGCTACTCCATGAACTTTCCTTTCTTCATTATAGTCTTTTTAGAAAAAATATTTTATCTTATTCTATATTTTTCAATCTAATTAATGTTATTATTCCTCACAATATTAAAAATTAAGAAAATTATTCAAAAATTCACTTATTTTCTCTAAACCATTTTTTAAATATTTTTGTTCTTGACCATATCCAATTCTTATATATCCTTTCATTCCAAAATATTCACTTGGCAATATTAATACATTTTTTTCACGTAACAATTTTTTGCAAAAATCTAAAGAAGACATTCCTAGTTTTTGTTTAATAAATGCCACTGCAGTAGCTTCAGGAGGAGTATAGCTAAATACTTTATTATTTTTTCTAATCCATTCATCTAAGATTTTCAAATTCGATTTTAAAATATTTTTTGTTCTTTGAAGAATTTTTAGTCTAATATTTGATTCAAGAATTCGCTGTGCTATAAAATCGCTTATACAAGATGGGGCAATTGTTGTATAATCATGATAGGACCAAAGTTTTTTAATTAACTTCTTCTCTGAAACAACCCAACCTATTCTTATACCAGGTAAACCATATGCTTTTGATAAACCTGAAACAATAATCGTTTTATCATATTTTCCCCAAAGAGTTTGAGAAGAATCTTCATTAAATTCTGTTCCTCTATAAACTTCATCTGAAAGAATCCATGAACCATTATCTTCAGCAATTTCAATAATTGCTTTAATATCTTTTTCTTTAATAATTGCTCCTGTAGGATTATTAGGATTACATAAAGCTATTAGTTTAATTGATTTTGATACCATACTTTTTAATTTTTCTATATCTATAAACCATTTTTTCCTATGTTCTTCTTTTAACCATAAAGCTCTTACTTTGCATCCTAAACCTTTTGCTAAATTCCATATTTGCATATAATTAGGCAGCATTATAATTGCTTCATCTCCTTTATTAAGAAGAGAAAAAATAGATAGAAAATTTGCTTCAGCACTCCCATTTGTAACTAAAACATTTTCTAGAGTACTTTCTTCATACATTTCAGAAATAAGACTTCTAAGTTTTTCGCTTCCATTTGTTTGATTATATCCAAGTTTTAAATTTTTTAATAATTCATAAGAATTTGTCATTTCAATTATTTCCTTTAATTTAAACGGTTTAACACCACTTTCAGCAAGATTATATTCAACGATATTTTCCCATAATGATTGAAAACGCTCCATTTTAAAAATAGGCAAATGCATTTTTCTCACATAAAAAATTTTATTTATAAATTAAAAAAATAAAAAAGGATTTAACGTATTTTTTCAGCTTCACGTTCAGTATCTAAAAGAAGTATTATATCTCCTATTCTAACAGGACCTTTAATATTTCTTGAAATAACTCTACCTTCTTCTCTACCTTTTAAGATTCTTACTCTAACTTGTGTAATTTCACCAGTAGCACCTGTTCTACCTACAATTTGTTCAACTACTGCAGGAACAGGTTCTTCTACTTTTACTTCTTTTTCTTTTTTACTCATTTAGTTTCACTTATAGCTTTTTGAGTTTTCAATTCATTAATTTTCTTAATTATTTCTTCTAAATAGGTTTTTGCTTCTCCTTCTTCAACAATTGCAGCTGCGCTTGCTGAAACAGCTATTCCAGCTGCTTCTCCAAGTTCTCTTTTAGATGGGACAAACATATAAGGTACTTTTTTTTCTTCGCATAAAATTGGTAAAAATGAAACTATTTCAGGCGGATCAACATCCATTGCTATTAAAACAAGCTTTGCTTGACCTCTTTCAATAGCTTTAGTAGTTTCATTTATCCCTTTTTTAATTTTACCAGAAGATCTAGCAAGTCTTAATGTTTCAAGTGAAGCTTTAATTAATTCTTCTGGAGGTTGAAAAGTTACATAACTTGGATTAGGCATAGCCTTCATCTCCTAATTTTAACTATTTAAAAATGAAAAGGTTATCTAAAAACTTTTTCTTTTATAAATAATTATTTATGAGTAAAGTATAGAATAAGAGGATTTAATGAATCTATTCTTGCAAATCCTATTCTAACCAATTGTATTTTTTCATCTATTCTTTGATTAGCTAAATCAGGTTCAGCTAAACCTTCAATAAATGAACCATTTGGCATTAATATTTTAACTTTTATATTAGGATAAGAAACCCAATGTATTTTAGGTATTTCTTGAATTACTTCTTTTCCAGTATAAATTGCATTTTTTTCAAGTTTTATATTAAATAAATTTATTAATCTTATTTCTTTTCCTAAATATATTTCAAAATCATCTTTTGAAATATATATTTCATCTATTTTTACAGGAATTTTCCTTTTACCTCTTTCAGGAAATTCTGGATGATAAGGAGCAAATGTGAAATCTATTTTTGGAGCATTTATTATATTTATTTTAATAGGATCTATTACACAAAAGAATCTATTTGCAATTTTATCAAGCATGCTTCTATTAATACTTTCAAAATTACTCCAAGCTATAGTTGCTTCACTTTTAGAAATTCCAGTAATTATAAGAAATTCTCTTATAGCTTCAGGTAAGAATCCTCTTCTTTTTAAAGCTATTAAAGTTGTTAATCTTGGATCATCCCAACCAATTAATTCACCATTTTTTATCATTTCTCTAATTTTTCTTCCAGAAGATGGAGCACCTTCTAAATTGAATCTAGCAATTTCCATTATGTATGGAATTTTAAAATTAAAAATTTTTTGAATATATTGTTGCAATTCAGTTCTAATCTCAAATTCTTTAGACCTTATTCTATGTGTTACACCTTCCCATCCATCCATTAAAGCTGTTCCAAAATCATACATAGGCCAAACTTTATATTTATTTCCAACTCTTGGATGAGGGTAATTTATTATTCTCATTATTGATGGGTCTCTCATAGCTGCATTTTTATGACTCATCGATATTTTCATTCTTAAAGTTGCTTCACCTTCATTAAAATTACCATTTAGCATATCATTAAATAAAGATAAATTTTTCCCAATTTCATTCTTTCTACAATCACATTCTTTCATTAATCTTCTATTCTTTCTTATATCTTCTTGTTTACAAGTACATACATATGCATACCCTTTCTTAATTAAAAAATCACTTGCTTCATAAAATTTTTCAATATAATCTGAAACATAATCTATTTGATCCCATTCTATTTCAAGCCATTTTAAACCATCGATAAAAGCATCATAATATTCCTTTTTAACCATTCTTGGATTAGTATCTTCAAATCTTAAAATAAATTTTCCATCATATTTTTTTGCATAAAGAAAATTTATTAAAGCAGATTTTGCATGTCCAATATGTGGATATTTGCTTGGTTCAGGAGGGAAAGCTGTTATAACTTCCCCTTTTATAGCATGAGGAAGTTCTGGCAATTCTATTTTCTCAATTTTCTTCTTTTCAATAATTAATCCTAATTCATTCAATTTTTCTTTTTGTTTTTCAATACTTAATGAATTAACTTCTTTAACAATTTCTTCTATTTTAGGAATAATTTCTTTAATTCTATTTTTAAGTTCAGGAGCTTCAGCTAAAATTTTTCCTAATACAGCATTACTATTTGCTTTACCATTATGTTTTATAGCATTTAAAAGAGCATTTTTAAAAATTATTTCTTCTATTTTATTTTCATTCATTTTTTAACACTAAATTTTTATTCCTCTTAAATTTGCCCATTCTTTTAAAGGACCAGAAATAACTATTTTATTTTTTAAATCATTAATATTTTTTGAATTTGTTAAAAATAAAGCTAATTTAAGTTCTTCAGTATATAATTTTATTTTCTCTAAAACATATTCACATCCTCTTGTAGCAGGCCATAATAAAGGTTGAGCAAAACCAACCATAGTAGCTCCAAGTCCTAAGCATTTAGCAGCATCCAATCCATTCCTAATTCCACCTGAAGAAATTATTTCAATATTTGAAACAGATTTTACTTCTATTAATGAAGCAGCTGTTGGTAATCCCCAATCCCAAAATGTTTCTCCCATAATAGTTTTATATTTATCACCAGCTTCTTTTGCTCTATAATATTCTATTGCAGCCCAACTTGTACCACCTGCTCCAGCTATATCTATTGCTGCAATACCTGCTTTTTCAAGAATTTTAGATATTTCCATTGAAATACCACATCCTACTTCTTTAATAATAATTGGCTTTTCAATAGATTTACAACATTCAATTATTTTTTCTAAAGAACCTTTAAAATTCTTTTCTCCTTCAGGTTGAATAACTTCTTGTAATGGATTTAAGTGTATATATAATGCATCTGCATTAATCATTTCGATTGCTTTTTTAGCATATTCAATACCTTTTTCAATAATTTGTCTAATACCTATATTAGCTATTATGAATGCATTTGGAGCTTTTTCTCTAACTATTTTAAAAGATTTTTGAAATTTATCATTTTCAAGCGCAATTCTCATGCTTCCTACACCCATTGGTATGTTTAATTTTTCAGCAGCTTCAGCAAGAGAAGCATTTATTATTTCTGCTTCAGGAAAGCCTCCAGTTAATGGTTCTATTATAAATGGTAAATTAAATTCTCTTCCTAAAAAAGTCCTTTTTAAAGAAATTTCTTCTAAAGAAATTTCAGGTAAAGCCATATGTATTAAATGAACATATTCAAGCCATGTAGTTTTATTTTTAAAATTAATATTTTTCTCTAAAGAAATTTTAACATGTTCCTTCTTTCTTTCAATAATAGACATGATTTTTCTCACTTAATTGAAATTTTTGTTCCATAAAAATCTTCTTCAAAAATAGCTTTTTTAATTCTTCCAGGTATTAAACCATTAACAAAAAATACTTTAATACCTTTTTCAGCAATTTGAAAAGCTTCTTCTAATTTATATATTATTCCACCTGTAACATCTATATTTTCACTTTTTTTAAATTTTATAGAATATAAATTATTCATATTTAATTCTTTTAAAAGTCTAGGTTTATCATTTTCAAAACTAAGTATACCATCAACATCTAAAGTAAAAATCAATTTAGAAGCTTTTAAATGAATTGATAAATAACTGCATATTTTATCTCCAGAAAGTATAGAATACCCTTTACTTTTATTAAATACTGCATCACCACATAAAACTGGAATAATTTTCATATTTAATGAAAAAATTATTGGTTCAAGATTTGCTGAAATAATCGAATCTTTATCAGTAATGAATATTGTTGAAGCTGGAAAACCTATACTATTAACATTATTTTTATTCAATATTTCTACAATTTTTTTATTAAGTTCTCTCATTGCTTGAATTGTTTCTATAAATCCTTTTAATCCAATTTCGTTTTTATATCCTTCATTTACATTAAATTTTTTTGCTATAGGATGGCCAAAAGATCCTCCTCCATGCACAATTATTATTTCATAACCATTTTTACTTATTTCATATATTTCTTTAGATAATTCTTCAATAGTATTTATTCTAATTGAAAATGGTTTAGTTTTATCAGTTATAACTGAGCCTCCAAGCTTTATAACAATAAGTTCTTTCGTAAACAAACACCAAAATAATTTAGAAAAGAAAAAATATTTAGCTTTTTTTAAAATAATGAATTTAAAAAACATTTTTATTTAAAAATCGTCTATTGTCGAATATTTTATCGATAAAGCTTATATAGGAATTGAATAATCAAAAAATAAAAAACTCGGTGAAAAGCTTGGTTTTCTTAGAATTGGAAAAAAACGAGATTCTTAAAAAATTATTAAATGGAGAAATTCCTATTTATAAATTAGATGAAATTTTAGGAGATAGTAATTTAGCTGCTTCTATAAGACGTGAATTTTTAAATATAAAATTGGGTATTAAAATAGAAAATTTAGCTAAAAATATTTTAAATTTAAATGAAATATATGGAAGACATACAGAAAATTTAATAGGTGCTATTCAAATACCAGTAGGAATAGCTGGGCCATTACCAATAAATGGATTATACGCTAAAGGGAATTTTTACATTCCTTTAGCTACTACTGAAGGAGCATTAGTTGCTTCTGTTAATCGTGGTTGTTCAGCTATTGCAAAAAGTGGAGGTGTAAATGCAGCAATATTAAATGATGAAATGAGTAGAGCTCCAGTATTAAAAACACCTTCAATTCATCATTCAATAAAATTAATTGAATGGATTAAATCTAATTTTAATGAAATAAAAAAAGTAGCTGAATCAACTACTTCTCATGGAAAGCTTATTAGAATAGATCCATTTATAATTGGAAAAATTGTTTATTTAAGATTTACTTATCAAACAGGCGATGCAATGGGTATGAATATGGCTACAAAAGCAACTCATGAAGCCATTAAATATATAAAAGAAAAAAATAATTTTATTAAAGCAATTTCATTAAGTGGAAATGTTTGTACTGATAAAAAAGTTAGTTCAATAAATTGGGTTTTAGGAAGAGGGAAAACAGTTGTTGCAGAAGCTACTATTTTAAGAGAAGTTGTAGAGAAAACTTTGAAAACAACTCCTGAAGCAATGGTTGAAGTTAATTATGTAAAAAATTATTTAGGCTCAGCTCGTGCAGGCACAATTGGTGGGCATAATGCTCATGTAGCTAATGTTATTGCAGGAATATTCATAGCAACTGGTCAAGATCCTGCACAAATAATGGAAAGTGCATCTGCTTTAACATCTCTTGAAATAGATGAAAATGGAAATCTATATGCTTCATTATTTATGCCAAGCTTAGAAGTTGGAACAATTGGTGGAGGAACTAAGCTTCAAACTCAAAGAGAATGTTTAAGAATAATGGATTGTGAAGGAGGAGGAAGAAATCCTGGAGAAAATGCTAAAAAATTTGCTGAAATTATTACTTCAGCAGCTTTAGCTGGAGAAATTTCTTTAATAGCAGCTTTAGCTTCAGATGATTTAGTTAAAGCACATGAAAGATTTGGAAGAAATAAAATATATTAAAAAATTTCTTAAGATTTATATTTTTTTATAAATATATAATTTTTGAAAATTTATGGAAAATAAAGAAATAATAGTTTCAGCTCCTGGTAAAATAACTCTTTTTGGAGAACATGCTGTAGTTTATGGAGAGCCTGCAATAGTTGCATCAATAGATAAAAGAGTTTATGTTTCAATTAAATTGCGCAATGATAATTTAATAAAAATTAGTGCTCTCGATTTACAAATTCCAGGTATAGCTTTAACTTTTGAAGAAGATGGAGAATTAACTCTTGAAACAGATTATGGAAGAGTTATAAAAGCTGTAAGTTATATAAAAAAAGCTGTAGAATTGACTTCTAATTATATAGGTAATCAAAAAGGTGCACATATAATCGTTAAATCTACAATGCCTGTTGGTGCAGGATTAGGAACAAGCGCAGCAGTTGCTATTGCAACAATTAAAGCTTATAGTTTAGCATTAGGATATGATCTTGATAATAAAGAAGTAGCTAATATTGGATATACAACAGAAAAAGAAGTACAAGGATCAGCTAGTCCAATGGATACAAGTATAGCTACTCATGGGGGATTACTTTTAATAAATCCTAGAAGTGAAGAAATTATTTCAAAACTTAATGTAAAAATCGATTTACCATTTGTAATAGGATATGTTGCAAGAGATTGGTTAACTGCTCAATTAGTAGCATATGTAAGAGAAATGAAAAATAAAATGCCTCATATTATCGATCCTATAATTAAAACTATAGGAGATATAGTAAAAAAAGCAGAAGAAGCACTTTATAAAAATGATTTAAATGAAATAGGTTGCTTAATGAATATAAATCATGGATTGCTTGATGCTTTAGGAGTTTCTACAAAAAAATTAAATGAAATGGTTTATGCTGCTAGAAGCGCAGGTGCTTTAGGTTCTAAACTTACAGGAGCTGGTGGAGGAGGATGTATAATAGCTTTAGCACCAGGAAAAATTACAGAAGTATCAACAGCAATAAAAATAGTTGGTGGACAAGTAATAGAAACAAAGCTTTCATATGAAGGAGTTAAAAAAGAAGAAAATAAAAAAATTATTTAAGAAAAGCTACTAAAAATATTCCAATAATTTCCCATATTGATCCAAGCATTAAAAGAATAATAACTATTAAGTATATTTTTAAAGTATCTCTTATAGATTTTTTAAAAGCTTCAAATCTATTAGTAGAATATCTTTCAGGAAAAATAATTGATAAACTTATATTTATTCCAGCTGATGCAGAAAAAACATACGCACTTAATTCAAGAAATAATGTTCCTAAAGCTACAATTGTAAGAATATTAAAATTTTTAAATATTTCATAATATGTTATTCCTATCATTAATCCTCTTAAAAAAGTTATTAAACTAATGAAAATTGCTCCAATAAAAGGTATTAATCCAGGAAGCGTAGTTGATAAAAAAGCTCCTGAAAAAAGATTATAAAGAAAAGTAAAAATTATTGCTTGAAGAATATTTCCTCTTCCTAAAGCTTCAAGAACATAAGAAAATGGTTGATAAGTAGATATAAACTCAATAATAAAATTTTTAAATTGAATAGCAAATGGATTTTCTATAGCTATTAATGAAAAACCAATAAAGAAAGATAAAACATAAAGTATAGCTATAAAAAATACTATTTTCTTTATTTTTAATAGAATCTTAATTGCTTCTTTAAATAAATTATTCATTAAAAGAAATGATAATTGAACTATTATATATAGTTTAGTAAATTAGGTAATTTTTAAAAATTACACATAACTTACCATGAATTCGCATATAAATGCTAATATTATTGCGCTAATAATTAAATTTCTTCCACTATATTTATTAAAGCCAGTAAAATAGAAAACTATACCTATTAAAGCCATTAAATTATAAATTATTCTAAATAATTTAACAATAGAAATTTTTATACTTTGTAAAAATGATTCAAGACTAGAAATAATATTATCTATGAATTTTCTAAATGGATCATAAAAATTATCTTCATTATAATTAAAGAAAAAATGAAGATTATAAGGTATTAGGAAGAAGAAAATAAATATCAAATTTAAGATTTTTTTCATTATAAAACCCAAAAATATTTTTAATTTATAATTTATAAGCACCAATAATTTTTATTTAAGTAAAAAATATTTATAATAAAGAAATTGGGAGTATATTTAACACCTATAATTATTAAAAAAATAGTTAGAATAAAAAATTTAACTGGATGGAAATTAGCAATAGATGCAAATGGATACTTATATCAATTTTTATCATTAATTAGGCTTCCAAATGGAACACCTTTAAAAGATAAAGAAGGAAAAATTACATCTCATTTAGCTGGATTACTATTTAGAACTACAAAACTTTTATGCGATTATGGAATAGAAATGATTTTTATTTTTGATGGAAAACCCCCGATTTTAAAAAGTAAAGAAATAATTAAAAGAAGAGAATTAAGAGAAAAAGCTACTAAAGAATGGATTGAAGCTTTAGAAAAGAAAGATTATGCAAAAGCTTTTTCTAAAGCAATTGCTTCAAGTAAACTTTCTAAAGAAATGATTGAAGATTCTAAAAAATTGCTTAATTTTATGGGAATACCTTATATACAAGCTCCAGGAGAAGCTGAAGCACAAGCAGCATATTTAGCTAGTATTGGAGAAGTTGATGCTGTAGAAAGTAAAGATTATGATAGTTTACTTTTTGGTACTCCAAAACTTGTAAGATTTTTAACTTTAACTGGTAAAGAATTTTTACCTAGTAAAAGAATTTTTAGAAAGATATATCCAGAAATAATAGAATTAGAAAAAATTAAAGAAAAACTTGGAATAACAAGAGAACAATTAATAGATATAGCTATTTTAATTGGAACAGATTTTAATGAAGGAATATATGGAATTGGACCAAAAAAAGCTTTAAAATTAATAAAACAATATGGTTCTATAGAAAATCTTCCAAGTAATATAAGAAATAAAATTGATGAAAATTTTAATGAAATTAGAAAAATTTTCTTAAATCCAGAAATTAATAAGCAATATAAAATAGAATATGGAATTTTTCAAGAAAATAAAATATACGATTTTTTATGTAATGAAAAAGGTTTTAATAAGGAAAGAGTTAAGACAGCTATAGAAAGATTAAAGAAATTTTATGAAAGAAAAAATCAAGAAAAATTGGAAAAATGGATAAACTAATCTATATAAATAAAAATCTTATGAAAAAAATGCCTAGCCTAGTCGAAGCCTGAGTATCGACTAGCCGTTAATTACTCAACCTTTCGGTTGAGTAACCACGTACTAATCGATATCTCAAGCATACTCCTAGGCTAGGCATATTAAATTTATTGTAAAAGATTTATAATACTATTTCTCTAATATTTTAGACTTAAAAGTATATTTTATTTTAGAAAAGTTATAAGTAAAATATTGAATAAAAATAATTCTATATTTTAAGGCTTTCTACATAAGGAGTAATAAAAATATGTTGCAAAAAGATAAATTCGAATCAGATATAGAAGAAATAACTTATAAAATTTTTTTAAAAGCAAATTCGAAAACTAAAAATATAATAAATAATTTAAAAGAAAAATTAATTGAATTACATAAAAAAAATATGGTTAAAATAAGTCATTCAGTTATGGAACTTGTTTGTGCAAAATATTTAATCGAGAAAGGTTATGAAATAATAGATGTTGAACATAAATTAAATGAATTATTAGTATGTGATATTTATGGTTTAAGAGGTGAGGGAGATTTAATAGTAGAAATAGAAACTGGTTTTATTCCTCCTGAGGGAGCTTTAAAACCTAGTATTTATAGTATAGCAAGAATTATAAGTAAAATAGCTAGATATAATGTATTTTCAAATAAATTTGCTTTAGGTACTCCTCCATATTATATTTTAATGATTCCAGAATTATTCTTTAAACCAATAAGAGAAAGAAGTTTGAAAGAAGCATTAGAATTGAAAAAAATTTGTGATATTTATTATAGAAATCCTCCAATAGAAGCTGAAGATATTAGAAAAGCTAGATTACATACAATTTATATAATAGATGTAGATAATGTAAAAACAATCGAAATAGACCCTGAAAACTATATGGATACTTATATTTCAAGATTAAAATCATATTTTCCATCTATTTAGAATATTTTTAATTTTGATAAGTAATCTTAATTTATTATTAGAAAGTTAAGTTTAGATAAATTTTTGAATAAAGAAGTTAAATATTGCTCTTTTAAATAAATTTTATTATCAATTTATTTTAAAGAGGGGAAAAATTAAATGAATTCTATTGATAAAATAAAGAATTTTTTATTAAATACGCTTTCACCAAAAGTTTCCGATGTTATGTCTAGCCCTGTTATAACAATCGATAAAAATGCTTCAATTATGGAAGCATTAAAAATTATGACAGATAATGATATAGGAAGCTTAATAGTTACTCATAATGATAAACCTATTGGGATATTTACTAGAAGAGATTTAATGGAAAAAGTATTAATGAAAAATCTTGATTTAAATAAAACATTCATATATAATGTAATGTCTTTTCCATTAATAGGAGTAAAAATAAATGAAAATATAGTAAATGCTATAAAAATAATGGAGAAAAATAATATATCCAGACTTGCAATATTTAAAAATAATGATCTTAAAGGAATATTAACTATGACAGATATAAGATTAAAATTTTCAAGAGGATATTTATCTCCTCAACTTATTATAAAAAAATGGTTTGTAGATACTTTAGCATATTTCATTTTTTGGACAATTATTTCAACAATTATACAAATATACATAGTTAAACTTACATGGCAACAATATATTATAGGATCTATTGTAGGAACAATAGCAACATTATTATTTAGTGGGCTTTATGGTAGATTTTTAGATTGGTTTAGAAGGAAATTTAATGTTTAATTTCATATTTTATTTTTAAAATAAAAGGAAAGGTTAAAATATAACCATTTAAATAAAGAAAAGTTAGAATTAAAAATGTCAAGAGAATTTAGGTATAGAGGATATACAATAGAAGAAATGCAAAAAATGTCAATGGATGAAATAATAAAATTACTGCCGAGTAGGCAAAGAAGATCTTTAGGAAAAAGAGGGTTAACATTAGCGCAAACAATATTATTAAGAAGAATAAGAGAATATAAACAACAAAAAATCGATAAACCAATTAAAACACATTGTAGAGATATGATAATATTACCAGAAATGGTAGGATTAACAATACATGTACATAATGGAAAAGAATTTGTACCAGTAAATATAAAACCAGAAATGATAGGACATAGACTTGGAGAATTTGCAATAACAAATAAAAGAGTTATACATGGTAGAGCCGGAGTTGGAGCTACTCGTTCATCTATGTATGTTCCTTTAAAATAAATCTTTATATTAAGAGAAAAATTTTAATTTATTAAAGCATAAATAAAATTATTTTCTTCAAATTTAGTATTATTTAAGTAAAAAATCGAATTTTATAAAAAATAAAAAACATTATAAATAACTTAACTAGATAATTTATCGTGATTAGTATATGAATTCAAAGGAAAAATTATTGAATTTTCTTAAAGAACAAATTAAAATTGAAAATGAAATAGTGAATTCATTAAATAAATCTTTAGATAATATAGAAAATCCGGTTGTTAAAGGAACTTTAAAAGGAATTTCTTTAGACTCTATAAAACATGCAGAAATGTATGCTTCAGCTATTAATTTATTAACAGGAATTTCTAAAGCTCTTACACAAGAAAAACTTGATGAACAAAAAGAAATTGTAAAAAAACATATAGAAATAGAAGCAGAACTTATTAAAAAAATTAAGAAAATAATACCTGAAATTGAAAATGAAAAAGTCAAATTCCTTTTAAATGCAATATTATTAGATGAAGAAAGGCATCATGCACTCTTAAAAAAAGTTTTAGAGATCCTTGTTAAAGGAGAAACAATAACAGAAGAAGAATGGTGGGAAATTATTTGGAAAGAAGTACCATTTCATGGAGCACCAGGAGGATAAGTTAAAAATTAAGAAAATGAAAAATATAAAATGTGAATTATGGACAATTGGACATAGTAATCGTTCATTAGAGGAATTTTTAGAATTATTGAAAGAATACAAAATTAAAATTCTCATCGATATTAGAAGATTTCCAACTTCAAAAATTGAACATTTTAAAAAAGAAAAAATGGAAGAGTGGCTTCCAAAAAATGGTATAGAATATATATGGCTTGGCGAAGAACTTGGTGGATATCGTTATGGAGGATATAAAAAATATATGAAAACTAAATCTTTTAAAAATGGAATAGAGAAACTTCTTGAAATTGCAAAAATGAAAAGAACATGTATTATGT
>CAZHGP010000030.1:0-16347 GCA_964532175.1 uncultured Nitrososphaeria archaeon | reverse complement strand
CTCTTATTCTAATTTTATATTATGCTATAAATATAAAAATCTTTATTTATTTTTTTATAACGAGAATCTCATATAAAAGATGTAAATAATGCAATTATTATAGATATAAAAGATATAATTATGGTTATTATGAGTAATTTCATATCTTTTTCAATATTTTCAATTTCTAAATTAATATTTGCTCCATCATACATTAATTCTTCTTTTTCTTTCATTTCAATATTTTTATAAAAAATGCCAAATAAAGACTTTAAATTCATGAAAAATCTTAAAATAGTTTAAAATAGTTTAATAAAGTTCAAATAAATTTAATAAAAAAATATATAATCTTTTTATAAATGATTTTTTTGAGAGTAAGAATTGTTATAACTTTTTTATAACACTTGTTTTATAAAAAATTTTAATATTTTATTATTTTTTTTATATTGAGAAATTGACTATGAAATTTAGTATTTATCTTTCTATGGGAAAAAGTTTCTGGGTTACAATATATGAAATTCCTATTAAAGAAAGTATAGAAAGAGTTGCAAAATACGGTTATAATGGTATTGAAATTATGCCTGAAGATCCAACTAAAATAGATATTAATGAAATAAAAGAAATAATCAAAAATAATAATTTAGAAGTAGCTGCAATAGGTTCTGGACAAGTTTATACTTATCATCATCTTAGTTTTATACATCCAAATAAAGAAATTAGAGAAAAAGCTATTAAAAAAGTAAATGAATGTATAGATTTTGCTAGAAAATTAGATTCAAAAATAGTTATAATTGGATTGGTTAAAGGGAAAATTAAAGGAGGTATATCTTTAGATAAAGCTTGGAAAAATCTTATTGAATGTGTTAAAAAATGTGGCGAATATGCTGAAAAATATGATATAAAATTAGCTATTGAACCAGATAATAGATATGAAACAGATATAGTAAATAATGCTAATGAAGCTTTAAAATTAATTAAAGAAGTTAATTTAAAATCTGTTAAATTAATGCTTGATACATTTCATATGAATATTGAAGAAGTTTCTTTTTATCAAACAATAAAGAATGCAAGTAAAGAATTAATTCATTTCCATGTAGCTGATAGTAATAGATGTGCGCCTGGAATGGGACATATAAATTTTAAAGAAATAATAAATGCATTAAAAGAAATTAATTATAATGGTTTTATTGGAATAGAGGTTCTTCCAAAACCTAATGCAGATGAAGCAGCTAAAATGAGTATCGAATATCTTAAAAAATTATTATAAAAAGTTAAATAAATTCATAAAATAAGAATTTTTATAGTTAAAGGTGTTTTGAATAATGAAAAATAAAATGAAAGTTTTTATTTCTTCAAGATCTTTTGGAATAGCTTGCCCAGAAGCTATAGAAATAATAAAAAGTATTGCAGATATTGAAAGATCAACATTTGGAAGAAAATTGAATGAAAAAGAATTGATGGATATCGTTCCATATTATGATGGAATTATCGTTGGCATGGATGAAGTAACAGAAAAAGTCATATATTCTTCAAATAAATTAAAAGTTATTGCAAAACATGGTATTGGATTGGATAATATAGATTTAAATGCTGCTACAAGGCGTGGAGTAATAGTTACTTTTGTTCCACAAGAAAATGCAGAATCTGTTGCTGATTTTACTTTTTGTTTAATATTAGCTTTAGCAAGAAAAATTATTGATGCTCATCTTTCAACAATAAAAGGGGAATGGTCTCCTTTAAAATTTGTAGGTAAAGAAATATATGGAAAAACTTTAGGAATAATTGGATTAGGCTCAATAGGCTTAAGAGTAGCAAAAAGAGCAAAAGGTTTTGATATGAGAATTTTATGCACAACTGCTCATCCAGAAAAACATAAAAAAGAAGCAGAAATTTATGGAATAGAATTTGTTAATTTAGAAACTCTTTTAAAAGAATCCGATATTGTAACGATACATGTTCCATTAACTCCTGAAACAAAAGGAATGATAGGAAGTAAAGAATTATCATTAATGAAAAAAGATGCTTTATTAATAAATACTGCTCGAGGACCAATAATTGATGAAAAAGCTTTAATTGAAGCTTTAAAAGAAAAAAGGATAGCAGGAGCTGCGTTGGATGTTTTTGAAAAAGAACCACCTGATAAAGATAATCCATTATTTAAATTAGAAAATGTTATAGTTGCACCACATATGGCATCTTATACTCTTGAAGCATTATCAAGAGTTGATTTAACTCTTGCTCAAGATTTAGTAAAAGCTTTAAAAGGAGAAAAACCAAAATACATAGCTAATCCTCGAGTATTCGAGAAATAAAAAATAGTAAAGTTTAAATTTTCTGGATTATCAATAATTAAATATGAATTTAGGTAAATTAAAACATAGAAGTCGTATTATTACTGAAGGTATAGAAAGAGCCCCTCATAGATCTCTTTTTAAAGCTATGGGATATACAAATGAAGATTTAGCAAAACCATTTATAGGAATTGCTAATTCTTGGAATGAAATTATTCCAGGTCATTTACATCTTAATGAAATTAGCAAATATGTTAAGGATGGTATTATTTCAGCTGGTGGTGTGCCAATTGAATTTAATACTATTGGTATATGCGATGGTATAGCAATGGGACACGAAGGAATGAAAGCTTCTTTAATAAGTAGAGACATCATAGCCGATTCCATAGAATTAATGGCTTTAGCTCATTGTTTTGATGCTTTAGTTCTTATATCTAGTTGTGATAAGATTGAGCCAGGAATGATAATGGCAGCTGCTAGGCTTAACATACCATCTATTTTTATTAATGGTGGTCCTATGCTAACAGGAAAATTAGGAGAAAGAATGCTTGCATATGGCGATGTTTATGAAGCTATAGGGGCATATTCAGCAGGAAAAATATCATTAGAAGAATTAAAGAATATAGAAGATTTTGCATGTCCAGGAGTAGGATCATGTGCAGGATTATATACAGCAAACACAATGGCAATATTGATAGAAGCATTAGGTTTATCTTTACCTGGTAGTTCAACTATACCTGCTGTTGATTCAAGAAGAAAAATAATTGCTAAGGAAACTGGAAAATCTATATTGAAAGTTCTTGAGAATGATATAAAACCAAGAGACATTTTAACTTTTGAATCTTTTGAAAACGCAATAACTGTTGATTTAGCTATGGGAGGATCAACAAATACTGTACTCCATTTATTAGCAATTGCTCATGAAGCAAATGTTAAACTTACAATTGATGATTTTGATAGAATAAGTTCAAGAACTCCACATATAGCAGATTTATTACCTGGTGGAAGATTTCCAATATGGCAATTTGATAAAATTGGGGGAACTCCATTTTTAATGAAGAAATTACTAGAAGCAGGTTTATTGCATGGAGATGTAATAACGGTAACTGGAAAAACTCTTAAAGAAAATTTAAAAGAATATTCATTTCCATTTATTGAAAAACAAGAAATAGTAAAGGATATAAACAATCCTATTAGAAAAACTGGTGCGCTTGTAATACTTAAAGGTAACTTAGCACCTGAAGGGGCAATAGTAAAAATTGCTGGTGTTAAAAAATTAATACATGAAGGTCCTGCAAAAGTATTTGATTGTGAAGAAGATGCTTATGAAGCTATAATTAAAGGAGAAATAGAAAAAGAGGATGTAGTAGTAATAAGATATGAAGGGCCAAGAGGAGGTCCAGGAATGAGAGAAATGTTATCAGTAACAGCTGCTATAGTTGGTAGAGGTTTAGGAGAATATGTAGCACTTATAACTGATGGACGTTTTTCAGGTGCTACTCGAGGCTTAATGGTTGGACATATATCTCCAGAAGCAGCTATTGGAGGACCTATAGCGATTGTAGAAAATGGTGATACGATCCTAATAGATGCTACATCAAAAAGACTTGAATTAAAAATAAGTAAAGAAGAAATTGAAAGAAGACTTAAAAAATGGGAGCCACCAAAACCTAAATATAATTATGGTTCATTAGCCAAATATAGTAAATTAGCTTCATCAGCTTCAAAAGGAGCTTTAATGTCTATGTAAAATATAAACTATAAGATAAGAAATATTTATAAATATAAAATCCAATAAATAATTAAATGTGGGATGAATTGTATGAGTAAACTTAATACAAAAGTTGGAGGCGTACCACTTTTACATATTTTATTCTTTATCGAAGGCATTACAATGATATTTTCTATGTATACTTTTACTAGTGTTATTTCATCATTTCTTGGATCTTTAATTGGTGATATCGCTACAGTCATGTATCTTATTCTAGGAGTTCTATATTTTGCTACAGGCTGGGGTTTTTTAAAAGAAAAATATAAAGCAATGAAGATACTTGCAATAATAGGGTTATTTGCAATACCAATAGCAACAATATTTAGCATAATTATATTATGGCTTTTATCAAAATCTGAAACAAAGAAAACATAAGCTTAAAAAATAAAGTATTATAATTCCATATTATTAAAATACTAACTCTTTCAATATTCATAAAATTTTTTATATTACACTTAATATTTCTCATATGATAAGATAAAAATATATGAATATAAAAAAAGAAAGGAGGTTATTATTTAATTAATCCGAATGTCACACCTAAGTACCAAATACTAAGAATTGCATAAACTGTAGTTACAATTATACCAACTATTAACCAAAATACATGTGGTCTTGTCCATTTAGCTATAGTTTTTGGTATTTTATAATAATTCATATAGAGTAAAACTGGACAATAAAGAGTCATTGATATAAAGTTTAGCACACCACCAGCAAGTAATAATGGACCTGGTGCAGCGAGAAGCATAGTTGTACATGTCACAATCGTTAAAATTATTACCCAGAAATAGTACCACCATCTAAATGATTTTACTCTAAGTCTCTTAAAGTTTGAATATAAATAATCTGCATGCATTCTTGCTATAGCATCACATGACCCAAGCCAAGTGTCTGCTATAAAAGCAGCAGCAATAATCCACATAAGTGCTCTTCCCCAATAACCCCATAGAGCACCAAACCATTCTCCTTGATGTTTTACAAGTTCCCATCCTGAAGGTACTAATCCTCTTGGATGTAAAATAGAAAAGCCTAAAAACATCGTCCAAGTAACTGTAAGCATGTTAACAAAAACTGCTATAGAATTATCCACATATAAATATTTTAACCATTGTTTATATCTTTTATGATTTTCTGGAGTATCATAAGGTGCAACTCCTGTAGCAGGAATAGTTTCTGGTTTACCTGTGATTGGACTTGTAACTCTTCCTATATATGAAGCCATTCCAACATGTTTATCTCTAATCCAATAGCTATACATAACATTAAAGAAGCCACCCATTCCTGCAAAACAAATACATGTTAAAAATGTAGATGTATCTTTTGGATCCCAATTTGATGGAAATCCTTGAACTTTGAATGCTGCACTAAGGAATCTAGGCCAATAAGGAGTGACAGAAGGATGAACAATAGCAAGAGCTAAACCAACAACACATATTATCGTAATCACGGTCATGAATTTTTCTACGCCTTTATATATAATTGGGAATAATGTTAAACCTAAGAAGAATATAGCAACAGTTAAATAAGCCCAAAAAAGCGTTTGACTTTTTACGTCCCATCCAGGTGGGAAATTTGTAAGAGCGGCTAAAGCAGTTCCACCACCAGATGCATAACCTCCAAACCATGCAAAAGTGATAAGTAACATAATCCACATGAAAAATGAATATATTTTATTGAACCTTGTAAATCCTGTAAATGTAGCTTCACCTGTTAAGGTAGTATATCTAATCAATTCAAGATTGACCCAATATTGCAAAAGACATGCAGGCCAAAGCCACCATACGAATGCTTCTCCATATTTTGCAGCTAAATAAGGCCACCAAATTAATTCTCCACTACCTTGAGCCATTGATGCCCATATTATACCAGGTCCCATCATTGCGAGTATTCCAGGAAGTATTGGAAAATCAGCACGTTTTAATGGTTCTATTTTACCTAAATGAACTACTTCTTCCTTTTTTTCTGACATTCTTCCTCATTTATTATTTATTCTTTCTCATATTTAAGTTTTTTGGAAAATTTATAAAAATATGTAGAAATGTAAAAATAAGTTTTAAAAAGTTCATAAATTGTTTCAAAATCGTTTCAAAATCATTTCATTTTATCCCTTATTATTAACTTTAAACATCATATATCCAGTGATTTGGAGATGAATTTAAAAACATTCATTATATTAAGCATAATTTTTGCATTGATCATAGGGTCTACTTTACAAATAGTAATAGTTAATGCTGAGAATGTTAAGGAGGAAGATGAATCTAATAAAGAAAAAGAATTAGCAGAAAAATTAATTTTAATGTATGAAGATATTAGAAAAAGAGCTTTAGAAATTTTAGAGAATCAAAGTTTACCTGAAGAAGTTATTGAAGAAATAAATAATGCAATAATTGAAGGAGATGCTTTAATAGAACAAGCAAAAGAAAAAATAAGTTTAGGAAATTATACACAAGCAATAGAATTAGCTAAACAAGCTATAAATAGTTTAGGAAATGTTGTTAGAAAACATTTAAGATTTAGAGAAAGAATTAGAGAAAGAGTTGAAGAACAAGCTGCTAAAGGCCTTCTTATTGCAATAGAAAGACATAGAAGTATGATTGAAAGATTAGAGGGATTACTTGATAAACTTAAGGAGAAAGGTTTCTCAATTGAGAATGCAATAATTATATTAGAAGAAGCAAAAGCTCTCTTAGATGAAGCAGAATCTCTTGCAAAAGAAGGGAATATCACAGGAGCTGCACATAAAATGGCTGAGTCAAGGAATCTTATAGGAAAAGCAATGTCTACAGTAAAGAAGCGTGCTTATGAAAAACTTATGCATAAAATTAGAAATGAAACTTTAGGAATGATAAAGAGAATAGAGAAAGAAATAGAACGTGCAGAAAAGCATATTAATAAATTAAAAGGCAAGATTCCTCCAAGAATAGCTAATAAAACAAAAATTGATGAAAGGCTCCAAGGAGTGATTAATCATTTAGAACAATTAAAGCAAAAATTATCAGATCTTTTAGAAAGGAAATTTGAAAATGGTATAGAAGGGATGCAAAAAGTAAAAGAATCATGGGGGAAATTTAAAGATATTCAAAAAGAATTAAATGAAACTGAAACTGAAATTGAAGAAGATTAAAAATTATTATTTTATTTTTTTTAAATAAAATACTTTAAACAATTTTAAACTATTTTGAACAATTATTTTTTTAGAAAAAGATAATACAAAAAATAAACATATTTATTTTGCTATATCTTCTTAAATTTTTAAGAGAAGTGAAAAAATTAAATGTTAAATAGATTTCTCATACTTGCTCTCTTAGTGCTTACAATATCTATACCAGTAAAATTATCTTCTTCAAATATTTATAGTGTATTAAATATAGAAGTATATGAAGATGGTTGGAGTGAAGTAACCCATATAATTACTAATATAAATTCGGATTTCATTAATGTATCTATTGCTAAAGATGCAGAATTTTTACTTGTTTTAGATTTTTCTGAAGAACCATTAGATTATAAATTAAATGATGGAAAAATAACTATTTATTCTGAAAATTTAATAGGAATAAAAATAATATATTATACTCAAAGCTTTACTTCAAAAAATACTGAAGGAATATGGGTATTCAATTTATTAACAGATGCAAATGAAACAAATATAATTCTTCCGAGCTATTCTACTATATTAGGATTTGAAGGAACACCTTCGAGAATAAGAATGGAAAATAATAAAATTTCTCTTTCATTCACTTCTAAAAAAATATCTTTCTATTATATTATTGAACCTCCAATATCAAAAACTGTTACTCAAACAAAATCTAGTGAAACTTTAAAAACTTATTTAAAAACAGAAACTCGATTTATTACTCAAACAATATCGAACAAAACTACTGTTATAACTTCTTTAATCACACGTACATTTATTGAAACTATTAGAGAAACTATAGCAAAAATTGAAACTATATTTGGTTTAAATATATTTTATATAATAATCCTATTAATAATAATTGCAATAATTGTAATAATCTTTCTATTAAAAAGGAGAAGAGAAACTATGCGTGAATATTTAACTGAAGAAGAGGAAGCAATAATAAATGTTTTGAAGAAAAGAGATGGGATTTATCAAAGTGAATTGATAGAAATTCTTAATTTACCAAAAACAACTGTTTGGAGACATTTAAAAAGATTAGAAAGAATGGGAAAAATAAAAATTATAAGAAAAGAAAATAAAAATTATATAATATTAAAATAGAAAAAATTTAAATGTATTAAAAAGATTTTAGTATAATATGAATTTTGAATATAATATTGAACATAAATTGGAAGAAGCAAAGAAAACTATAGAAAAATGTATTGGTAAAAATGGTTTCTATGCTAGTTACGATTCATATTATGGAGAATATTGGATTAGAGATTTAATTTATAGTATGAAAACACTTTTAAATTTAGGTTATAAAAATCTTATTAAAAAAAATTTAATAATTTTTTTAGAAAATCAGAAAAAATCAGGAGAAATCCCTTTTAAAATAACTAATATTAATATTCCATCTTCTCTTTATAGTATTTTTAATTTTATTAGAAGACCTAGGACTCCAATTTTTTCAACCCCTCCAAAATTATTTTATCCTTTCATTCCAGATTCTACAATTTTAACAATTATTGGAATATATGAATATTCAAATATATGTAATGATAAAGAAATTTTACAAAATTATGAAAGGAAAATTTTAAAAGCATTAGATTTTCTAAAGAAAAAATCTGATAAAAAATTTAATTTTATTATCGGTCCTGATTGGAGAGATGCTATGGAAAATTATAAAAATAAGTATGTTTTTTGTAATCAAATTCTCCTTTTTAAAATGTATCAATTGATTGGAGAAAATAATAAATCTGAAAAAATTAAAGAGAATATTAATAATATTTTTTGGAAAGAAAAATTAGGGCATTATATAGATTATATAGGAAATGAAAATCACATAGATGTTTTTGGTCATGCATTAGCATTAATATATGATGTTCCATCTGAAAAATATTTTGAAAAAATAATTAAATCGATTAAGAAAGCTTCAACAAAATTTGGATATAGAAATTTATGGCCTCCATATAAAGAAGAAATTTGTAATCAAAAGCCTAATTCTTATCAAAATTCAACAATTTGGCCATTTATTCAAGGTTATGTTATAATTGCTTTTAAAAAAATTGGATTAAAAGAAGAAGCAGAAAAAGAATTTATAAAATTCACTAAATTAAAAGGATTCAATGAATGGTATTCACCAATAAATGGGAAACCATTAGGAAGCATGTATCAATTATGGAGTGCAGCATTGTATTTACAAGCTTATGAAAATATTAATAAATAAGAAATAATAGTTATTATTAAAGAAATTTAAACATTAAATAAATCAAAAAACATATGATAAAGTGTATTATATATGAAGAAGAGTGAAAATGATTTTTTAAAATATGCTGATGAGACTATTAAAACTCTTAATGAATTAGGATTGCTATTAGTTTCTATTGACTCAAATGGAAAACCTAATGTTATGACAATTGGATGGGGATCTATTGGAATTATTTGGTACAAGCCTATTTTTATAGTTTTAGTTAGGCCATCAAGATATACCCATAAATTAATTGAAGAAACAGGAGATTTTACTGTGAATGTTCCTAAAAGAGATATGGAACATATAATTGATTTTTGTGGCTCAGTATCTGGTAAAGAAATTGATAAATTTAAAGAAAAGAATTTAACACCATTACCAAGTAAAAAAGTCAAATCTCCAATAATAGCTCAATGTCCAATAAATTATGAATGTAAAGTAATTTATAAAACTATTATTGATCCTAAAATAATCGAAAAAAGCATTATTTCAGAATATTATTCAAGTGGAAATTATCATACAGTATTTTTTGGAGAAATACTAGCACTACATGTGGATGAAAATTTGTTTAAATAAATTCAAAAATAGTTAAATATATAAAAACATTAATTAAATGATTAAAAAATGCTTGAAGAAGCAAGATCTAAATTGGATGAAGCAAAAAATCTATTTAAACAGAGAAATTATTCTTTATCATTATACAATGCTTTTTTAAGTATGAAAGCGTCATTAGAAACTTTTCTAAATACATTAAAAATAGAATTTAATGAAAATAATATTGATGAAAAAATATACAATGCATTAGAAAAAGTAAGTAGTTTATCTCAAGAATGGGAAATTGAAATGATAAAAAAAGATTTAGCTAGAGTAAAAATTTTTTATAAACTATTAAAAGAGATTAGTAACATATATTTAAAAGAAAATGAAAGATTTAGAATTGAACCAAATGAAATATTCGATCCTATTTTTAATCAATTTATTGAAGAATTATTAAAAATTGTTGAATATACAAATAATTTATTATCTTTGTATATTGTAAAATTTAGTACTGAAAAATAATTTTTATAGATTATATGATCCGTATTTTTTAGAAGCAGAAACTAAAGCTTTAATATTTTCAATTGGTGTATCAATTGGCACTTCACATCCAGAACTAAGAATATATCCTCCATTTATCGCAGCTTTTTCAATACATTTTTTCACTTCTATTTCTATTTCCTCAATTTTTCCAGAACGAAGAAGAGATGTATCAATATTCCCCATAATACATATTTTTTTACCAATTTTATTTTTTGCTATAGAAAGATCTACTTTACTATCTAATTCAACTATTTTTATATTCATTTCTAAGAATTGTTCAAGTATCGGGGTTGTTTCTCCACATATATGTAATGATGGAATGGCCTTTTTCTTTTTTATATATAGTAAAATATCTAATAAATATGGTTTAGAAAAATTTTTAAACATTTCTGGAGAAATCACACTTATAGAAGCTATAGGATCAGAAATTGTAATAACATTAGCACCACATTCTATTTTTGCTTCTGTAAATGCTTTACATGCTTCTAAGCAAATTTTATTTAACTCATGTATTAGTCTAGGTTTTTTAATAATATTAATTAAGAAAGAATTTAATCCCATAAGAAGACTTGAAAGAGTAAATGGGCTAGGAACATAACTAAATATTAATGTTTCATCTCCTATTTTTGATTTAACAATTTTTAAAGCATCTAAATTTAATGGCAATCTACCATCTTTATATGGATCTGGAATTTTAACTTTATCCAAATCTTCCTCATTTTTAACAATATTTTCTATTACTGTTGGAGGAGAATCTTCAAAAAATTTTAATTTGCAACCCATTGCTTCAGCAACAAGATTAAAACTAGATTCCCATCCAACATAAATACCATCATATTCATAAAATCTATATGCTTCTAAAATTGCTTTAGCCATTTTTTCTGAACTTTTTATTCCATCAATAAATTTAATTCCAGTTATTCTTGAGGCTGCATAAGTTAATTGAGGGACAACTGGAACTCTATCTGGAATCGATAAATTGATTGCAGTTATTAATCTTTCAATAGGCTTCAAAATATTCACCTAGTATTTAATTAATTTAATATCTTTTATTCTTTTAAGCTTTTTTATTAAAGATAAATGTTTTTAATATGAACTCATCTCTAAACTCTAGCTTCTTCCTTCCAATGCTATTGATTTATTCATCATAGCTTCGTTCGCCTAGTATCCTTCGAATGCTCATATCATTGCGTATATTGTGCTTAAAGGAAGGTTTTGGGTTAAGTTTCTAGGCTTTCTTCTTCCAGACCCTTTAGGATTTAAAATGAGATTTTTGAATTTCTTAGTAATATTAGCAATTGCAATATGATCTTTATCATCTTTAAATACACAATCGCTTACATTTCTAAATAATGGAGATTTCCATCGTATTCTTTAAGTTCATTATTGCATTTTGGACATTTCTTTGGAGTATTGTAAGGATCTGTATAAATTGTTTTTATTCTATTCCAATTAATAAAGCAAGAAGAATAAATATTCAAATGTAAAGTTATAATAAGGATTAAGAAACTTTAAGTAACAATAGAGCAATAACTAAATAAGTAAATTGAGTCACTTTATAGGATTATTTCATTAAGCTTTAATATCCCTTTTTAATATAATTTTTAACTTAATAATGCTCGCTTTTTTGCTACCTTAGCTTCTTGAGTTAAATAATACTTTAGATTAAGAAATATATGTCTCTTATTTTTTATTATTAACTAACTAATAGAAGATTTATTTGTTCTATAGGGATTTCCAAAGATTTTCTAAGATACCTTTTATTTCTAATCTACCAGCAAGCTTTTCTCTAATTGGTTTAAGATCTTCCCATTCTTCTTCAGTTAATGGTGGAACTGCAACTTTATCTACAATTTCCTTAATTATTCGTTTTGCATTTTCGCTACCTTCTGCAGTTTTTGGCACTATAAGCCAGATATCATAAATTAAAGATGGTCTAAAAGCTCTTGGAATTTCTGCTAGGAACTCTAATATAATACTATCACTTATGTCGATTCCTGATCGATAGAATACCTTTTTAATTGTAGCAAGGAATATTCCTGTTGGCACAAAGAAAGCTAAGGCTAAAGTCTTAACAAGTTGACCTATAGTTATTGGTATGCCTTTAGTTTCAGCAATTTGAGAAAGGGCCTCTTTTGCTTCATCCCTTTCAAGCTCTTTAAATTTTAAACCCATTTTCTTGAAAATTTCCAATAAAGGTTTTCTTACAAGGAAACCTAAGCTAAAGCTTTTAGAAGCTTTATCAAGGAAACGTTTGCTAACATATAAAACAAAAGGTTCTATTGATCCCATTGTTTTTAACTAAAAAATCTAGCTTAATAAACTTTTTTAAAAGTTTATTAAGGAGTTATTTGATGAGTTGCAATTTTACTTTCTAATTCTTTAATTTTATTTTTTAAATTTTCAATTTCTTTATCTTTTTCATTTAATTTTTCTTTAAGATCTTTTAATTTTGTTTTTAAATCAGAATTTTCAGATTCTAATTTTTTCTTAACTTTCTTCTTTTTAGAAACTTTCTTTTTAACCATAATTCATCATTTATCATTCATCATATAATAAATAAATTCAAAAATATAAAAATTTCTATTTTTCTTCATATTCATTAAAACTAAAAATTTCTTCAATTTTCTTTCTAGGTTTAATTAAGTGGAGCATTTTTCCCATAATATCTATTTTTTCAGCAGGATATCCAATTGCTAAAAGTGCAATTACTTCATATTTTTCAGGAATTTTTAAAATTTCTTTAACTTTTTTCTCATCAAAACTTCCAACCCAGCAAGTTCCTAAACCAAGTTCAGTTGCTTCTAAAACCATATGCTCCATTGCTATAGAAACATCAACTTTATACCATTTAGGAGATGCTTCTTTATTTCCACAACCAACTATTACAATTGGTGCTTTTTCTATAAAACTAGCCCATCTTCCACTTTTAGCAATTATTTCTTTTTTCTCTTTATCATTCACAATTATAAAGAACCATGGTTGAATATTTCCTGCAGAAGGTGCTAAGCGAGCAGCTTCTAAAATTTTTAAAATTAAATCTTTTGGGATATCTTTTTCTAAATATTTCCTACATGAATATCTTTTTTGAATTGCTTCAAATACTTCCATGCATTTATTAATATATTTTGAAATATTAAAGTTTTATTATCTAAAAACATTTTTTTTAATGTTTTTAAAAACCATATTTTTTGAAAGAATTATTTATAATTTCATCTAAAGCTTTTTCTTTTTCTTTTTCAAGCTTTTTAGGCTCATTTTCTTTTAATATTTTTTCTACAATTTCTTTTGCTCTTTGAATACAATTTTTATGATTTTTTTCAATCCAAGTTTTTCTTTCAAATCTATCGATTATCTCTGAAGGAATGAAAAATTCTCTTTTTAACCATTCAATAGTATGTTTAGAAGTTAAAAAATGCCCACCGGGACCTATTTTTTCTATTAATTCTATAGCAAGAGAATCTTCTGTAACGTTTATACCTTTTATTAATCTTAAAGCCATTCCACATATTTCATTATCTATTACAAGTTTTTCCATACTTTGACAACTTTCAAAATCAATCATTCCAGGTCCAGAGATTACATTTATTCCAGTTAAAGTTCCTAAAATTATTCCAATAGAAGATTCAAATCCTGCTTGAATATCAACAATTTTTGAATCACTTAAACCAAGATAAGAATGTGTTGGTAAACCATAATATTTTCCAATCAAAACATAAGAACAATCTATCATAATTGTTTCAATAGCACCCATTGGAGTTGTTCCATATCTCATTTCAAATATTGCTGGCGATCCACCATAAATTATTGGTGCTCCAGGATTAACTATTTGAGATAGAACTATTCCACTTAAAGCTTCAACAGTATGTTGAACAATTGTTCCAGCTAAAGTAACTGGAGCTGTAGCTCCTGATAATGGCATAGGAACTATTTCTGCTGGAACCATGTATTTTGCACAATCTATTAGATTCTGAGAAGTTATTTCACTCCACATTAATGGAGGGGAAGGACAAACATCAAATATTGCATTTGGTTTTTTAGATAATTCATTATTTGTAACAACTTTAAGCATTTTAACCATATCATGCAATCCATCAATTGTGAAAGCTCCTGTGATAATTGGTTTAATAGCATTTTTTAAAATTATGTAGAGTCTATATCTATCAGAAATAATTTCTGGAACATCTGAAACAATTAATGCAGTACTTTGAGCATGAATATATGGTAATGAATCAACAATTATTGAAAATTTTTCCAAATCTTTTGAAGTAGGTTTTCTAATATTGTTTGTTTCAATATCAAGAATATTAATTGCAGCTGATCCAGGATTATAATATACATTATTTTCTTCAAGAAAAAGAGTCTCTTTTCCATTTCTATCATAAATAATTATTCTTGATGGTGCTTTTATTATAGCTTCTTTAATAGCTTCTTCATTTATTTTAACAATTTTTTTCTCTAAATTAACTTCAAAACCATTTTCATTAAATATTTTTAAAGCCTCTTTATTATCAAACATTATCCCAATTTTTTCTAATATTCTAATAGCTGAAGAATGGATTTTTTCAATATCTTCTTTTGTTAACAATTGAAACTTACTTTTAATATTTGAAAAATCGAACTTATTCATTTTTCATCATTTTTCTTTAATAAATTTTTTATAATTTTAACAGCTTCTATTGCATTTTCAGCATAGCCATCTGCACCAATTTCTTCAGCCCATTCTTTAGTTACTGGTGCTCCACCAACAATTACTTTAACTTTATTTCTTAAACCTGAATTTTCTAATGCTTTAATAATATTTTTTTGTTCATACATAGTTGTTGACATTAAAGCACTTAATCCAATAACATCTGGATTATATTCTTTTATTTTTTCAATAAATAATTCAGTTGGAACATCTTTACCTAAATCTATTACTTCAAAACCATTAATTGAAAGCATTATTGCAACAAGATTTTTTCCAAGGTCATGCAAATCTCCTTTAACTGTTCCTATTAGAATTTTTCCAAGCTTTTTATCTTTTTTCTCTTCAATACTTAAAAGGGGTTTTAATCTTTCTATATTTTCTTTAAAAATTTCTGCAGCAATCATTAAATGTGGTATAAAATATTCTCCTTTTTCATAAAGTAAACCAACTTCCCTTAAACCTTTTGATAAACCATCTTCGATAATTTTAATAGGACTTATACCATTTTTTATTGCTTCTTCTACAAGTTCTTTAACTTCTTTATCATTTAAATCTATAATTGATTTAACAATTTTATTTAATAAAATTGAATTAGACATTTTTTCACCTTATTTATTAGAATATTTTGAAAAATAATTTATATTTAATTTTTAATTTTAAGAATTAGAAAATATAGGGATTAGAATTGAGAAATAATAGAATTAAGATTAAATATGGATATGAATGGATGGAAATTGATTTACCTAAAGGAATTGATTTTTATGAAGCAAAAATTGAAGAATTTAAAAGTATTGATAATATAAAATATGCAATTAAAGAAAAATTGATAAAACCAATAGGTATTAAAAATTTAAATGATATAATAAATTCAAACTCTAAAATAGTTATATTAGTAGATGATTATACAAGACTTACTCCTGCATATAAAATCCTTCCATTTTTAATTAATGAAATCAAAAATAAAGGTGTAAGAAAAGAAAATATTGAAATTATGTTTGCATTAGGTACACATAGAAAACCAACAATAGAAGAAGCAATAAGAAAAATTGGCGAAAAAATATATAAAGAATATTCAATTCTTTATCATGATTTTAGGGATTATAAAAATTTGAAATATCTTGGAAAAACAAGACTTGGCACACCAATATATATTAATAAAAAAGCTTT
>CAZHGP010000029.1:0-16668 GCA_964532175.1 uncultured Nitrososphaeria archaeon | reverse complement strand
AGCATAAAGGATATGAGAGTAGTAGGATATTTAGAAAAAATCCCTCTTTCAAATTTTCATTATATTTTATTATCTTTAGGATGTTTAATTTATGGATTTACTGCAATGAATACCATGTTAATTAGTGCCACTCTTCCAGCAATAGTTAAAGAATGGTCTTTAGATCCTGTAACAGCTGGCTTTTTATTAAGTAGTGGATATATTGGAATGTTCATAGGAGCACTTTCATGTGGTTTTTTAGCAGATATTATAGGTAGGAAAAAAGCACTTATATTTACAATTTTAATTATGAGTATCTTTACTGGATTATGTTCAATTTCTAAAGATGTTTTATCAATGTCTATTTTAAGATTTTTAGCTGGAATAGGATTAGGAGGTACTTTACCACAGCCGGGAGTATATATATCTGAATATGTTCCAGCAAAATATAGAGGAAGATTTGTAGGATTTGTTGAAACATCATGGGTTTTTGGAGCTTTATTAGCAATAAGTTTTCCATTTTTATTAATTCCATTATATGGTTGGCGTTTAACTTTTCTAATTGCTTTTATTCCAATCTTTTTAATAGTATTAATTATACTATTTCTTCCTGAATCATTAAGATATTTAGAATTAAAGAATAAGCATGAAGAAATTTTAAAAATTCTTAAAAAACACAAATTGATATCTAAAGAAATAAATGAAGGAATACTTCATAAATCAAAAGAAATTCATAAAAATGTTTCTTTTAAAGAAATATTTTCTTCAAAATATAGAAATAGAACTATTTTATTATGGATACTTTGGGCTGTGCTAGTATATACTTACCATGGAATATTTTTATGGCTTCCAACAATATATGTTAAAGAATTTGGTTTTGAAATAGTTAAATCACTTTATTGGACATTAATAGTTACTTTAATGCAAGTTCCAGGATACTTTAGTGCAACTTTTCTTTTAGATATTATTGGAAGAAAAAAAGTTTTAGCTATATATCTTGGTTTAGCTGGAATTGGATGTTTACTATTAAGTATAGCAAAAGATATAAATACTATACTTTTATGGAGTTGTGTTATTTCATTCTTTAATTTAGGAGCTTGGGCAGGGTTATATACTTATACTCCTGAATTATATCCAACTAGGATAAGAGGTACAGGTTCTGGAATTGCAGCAAGTATTGGAAGGCTTGCAGGAATTTTAGCTCCTACTTTAACAGGATTTTTATATTCTATTGGTAGAGTATTATTTCCATTCACTATATTTACCTTAGCACATATAATAGCTTCTTTAAGTGTTATATTTTTAGGAGTTGAGACAAAAGGAAGAGTTTTAGAAGAAATTTCAGAATAAAGGAAGAAATTTTTAATTAATTAAGTTTAAAATAATTATTTTTTAAAGAATTTAATGATTATAATTGTTTTTCTTGACTTTTATATTTAAAAATAGGCAAAATAAACAAATTTCTAATTAAAAGCTTAAATTTTTGATTTTCTAAGAAAAATACGCTAAAAAAGATAACAAGGAGGTTGAGAATCAAGGAAGTAGCATAATTTAATAAAAAGTAGGTGATTAAAAATGATTAAATTGGGGATACATTTAATCGTGAAAAAACACGATTATGCCCCTGAAATATTTAAAAAGTTTTTTTCAAAATTAATAGAATTTCTGTCTCTTTCTAGTAATTATTTTAGAATTTTTAGAATAATTATAAGAAATGTTAATATTAAAATATTTTTCTCATATACTATTTCTTTATTAGAATATTTTTTCAAAATATTATTTTTCTTAAAAATTTTACATTACTCAGGTGATTTTCTATGAAAACCATAAGCTTTAATACACATTTATCAATTTATGCAACTTTAACAGGTTGTGATCCAAAACTTTTAGAAAATGAAAAATTCATTCTTTCAACTTTAATTTCTTCCATAATTCAAGGAAGAATGAAATTAATTAAACTTTTTTATAAAAAATTTGAAGAAGGAGGAAAAGGAGTTACAATTGTTGCTCTTATTGCAGATTCTCATATAATTGTTAATACTTTTCCAGAAAATTATTCTCTTTTCCTTGATATTTATAGTTGTACAGGATATCCAATAAATTCTATACATGAATTTATTAAAATGTTTAAACCAAAAAATTTTGAAATTACATTTTTACCGAGAAATTTAAAAGATGATGTTTTTCAATCAAAAATTGTTTTAAGTGAAAATGATATTGATAAAGAATTAAATGAATGGTTAAAGAAAAGAAATTTGCTTCCATTAATTAATACAAACGAGAAATTTTTAATTTTAGTAAATTTAATTGGTTTTATTATTGCAAATGGATATTTGCATAATGATTTAAAATGCTTTTCTATTTATCATAAGAATAAATACATATTAGAAATTCTAAAGAAAAAAATAAATTTATTAAAAGTAAATGCAATAATAAAACCAAAAATAAATAAAAAAGGGAATAAAATATTTGAACTTTATGTTAATGATAAAAACTTATGTAAATTGCTTTATTTATTAGGTACACCAAAAGGTTCTGAAAATAATAGGATATTAGAATTTCCATCATGGTTAAAAAATGAAGAGGAACAAATTAAAGCTATTTTCTTATCTCCTTTATTATTAGAAGTGTTTGGTAATGTAAAATCAATTTATTATAATTTTGAAAATGAGAGAAAGAATATTCATGATATGATTTTATTAATTAAAAACTCTTTGAATGAGAATACAAAAGATTTTGTAAAAAATATTGAAAAAATATTGAATGAAATATTTATAGAAACTGATGGAATAATTATTAAAAAAGTAGGAAAGAAAAAATATTATGGTATAAAAATAAAGCCAACATATGATAATCTTATTAGAATGCAAATTATTACTTCTATTAATAAAATTTTCCCATTATCACTTTTTGAGATAAATATTTCTATGAAACAAAAATCCATGTATAAATTCGATTCAGATTTTTATAAAATAATAAATCTTCTTTTAGAAAATAGGAAAATTTTAATATCAAAAATTTTCAATGATCTTGAAATACCTCGTAATGAAGGTTTAAAAATATTAAGATTGCTTAAAAAGCATAATATAGTAAAAATAGAAGATAAGAAAATCGTATATTTAAATTTAGATAAAAGCGAGTAATAGATTGAGGTGTTAAAAATGGAAGATAAAGAAAGTTGGATATGGTTTATAGAATGGCAAACGCCTGAACTAGCTGTGATGCACAAAATAAAAAATGTTATATATAGTGGCCATACAAAGTATCAAAAAGTTGAAATTGTTGAAATTTATCCTTTTGGTATTTGCTTAATACTTGATGGAAAAATTCAATCTTCTACTATTGATGAATACATTTACCATGAATCTCTAGTCCATCCAGCATTAATTACACATCCAAATCCAAAAGAAGTATTGGTTATAGGCGGAGGAGAAGGTGCAACAATAAGAGAAGTATTAAAACATAATGTGGAAAAAGTTATAATGGTTGATTTAGATAAAGAAGTTGTAGAGTTATGTAAGAAATACCTTCCAGAAATACATAAAAATTCATTTTTTGATAAAAGGTTAATTTTAGAATTTGATGATGGAAGAGAATTTCTTAAAAAAAGTAAAGAAAAATCTTATGATGTAATAATAGTAGATGTAACAGATCCGATTGAAGCAGGACCATCACAACTTCTTTATACAAAAGAATTTTATGAATTGGCTAAATCACGCTTAAAAGAAGATGGTTTAATAGTCACTCAAGCTAGTTCAATATTTTATAGTAAAAATGTTTTTTCAATAATTTTTAATACTGTAAGGAAAGTTTTTAAAATAGCAAGAGCATATTATGCGTGGATTCCATCATATAATTCTTGTTGGGGTTTTGTTATTGGTTCAAATATTTACGATCCATTAGGAATTGATATTAAGGAATTAAGCATTTTAATAAAAAATAAAATAAATGGAAAACTCCGTTTTTATAATGAAAAAATTCATTATGTATTATTTTCTCTTCCTCCTGAGCTTGAGAATTTTATTGAAAAAGAAGAGAAAATATCTACAGACAGTAAGCCTCCAAGTATGCCTGCATAATTTTTCTAAGAACTATATTCTAAATAAACTTTTTCTATAAAATTATCTCTTATTGGTTTATAAACTTCATTAAAGAAGCTTTGTTGATTAAGTAAAACATTCTTTGGAAATTTTTTAAGATATTTTATTGCTGCATTCCATGCTTCTTTATATGGAACAATGGGATCTATTTTTGAAACTATTTGTTTATCATAATCAATAGGTTTTTGTTCTTCTTCTCCTATTTTAAACCAACCACTTTTAGAAAGATATGCTCCTTCATTTCCTATATAAACAAGAGTTTCTTCTTTTTGTTTTAATTGTGCTATTTCCTTCCCTACTTCAATTTTCCTTCTTGAAGGTGGCTTACTTATACCACGATGCTTAGCCCATGCATAAAAAATTGCTCTATTTAAACCAAAAGATTTAGCTTTTTCTAAATCATTTGTTAAAATAAAATATCTTGCTGCTTGAAGTAAAGCCATTACTTGAAATCTTCCAAGTTTAGCTTGAATCCTAATTTTTTTAGATGAAGTACTTTTATCTTTAGAAAAACCTATAGTAGTTTGAATTTCTCCTTTTCCAATAGATTTAACAAAATAGTACCCTCCTATTTCTTTAAAAGCTTTTTCAGCTAATTGATCTGCTTCTCCTTCTTCATATTTTTTCCAATCTTGATTATGTTTAATATTATTTGGATTTGCCCAATCAAGATTAAAATTATTTAAATCATTTGGTTTAAAACATACACAACATAAATCTAATTTTCTATGAAGTGAAAGTGGAACTGTAAATACTCTTTTAATATCTATTTTATTTTCAAGTTTTAAAATAGATTTATCATCAATTTTTGAAGCTATTTCTAAAAATTCATTTTTTACTTTACGACAAATATATTCAACTATTGAATATGCAATATCTAATGGATTATATTTTTTAAGTATTTCTTTTGAAAAACTCTTTTCATTTAAATGGATATGGCATCCTCTTCCACTCCATTTTAAAAAAACAGATTTATCGATTCCTTCTTTTTCTAATGCATTTAAAATTATTTCTGCAATTTTTATTGTTATTTCCCAATATTCTGGAGAACTATCTATATCCCAAATAGGTGAAGAATAAACAATATTTTCAGAATTTTCCAAATCTTCTTTAGAAAATAAATTTGAATAAACATTTATTGAACCATAAAAAGTTCTTGGTTTTATGAAAAAGAAACTTTTAAAAATTTTATCAATATCTTCTTCATTATTAATAGAAAGAGGTTTATTTTCTTTTTTCCAATATCTAATGAAAATTCTTTCATCTTTATTTGTCATACCTTCAATAGCAATCCATCTATTTTTACAATAACTAATAATTTCTTTTCTTATAAAAGGATTTGAATAGAATTTTTTAACTTCTTCATAATCCACCTTTAATCACTATTTTTAAAATATTAAAAGAAATATTTAAATAAAAATAAAGAAAAATTTTTATTTTAAATTAAATTTAATATTTCAGGATTTAATCTTGCATATGGTTTTCCATTTTTAATAAAAACTTGAAATATAGTTTTAATTTTCATTCCAGTTTCTTTTTCTACAATTTTAGCTCCTCCATAATCTGGTTTTTCAATAGTACATATGATATCTACTATTCTAATTTTTAAATTTTTTAAAAGTTTTATTAATGCTATAAGTGTACCTCCTGTTGAAACCGTATCATCTATTAATAATACACTTTCTCCTTCTTTAACACCATATAAATAATATTTTCCATTTTCAAACCCAGAAGTATATTCTATAGATGGAACATTCATACTAGGTTCATGAAATACTCTTTTTCTTACTATAGCTAAAGGTTTACCTTTTCTATTAGCTATAAGAGTAGCGATAGGTATTCCTAAAGCTTCAATTGTAAGAACTTTATCAAAATCATCAAGCGTTATTCTATCTATTATTTCAGCTATCCATTCTAATATTTCAGGTTCAGGAGGAGGTATATGTTCAGTTAATGGATTAACTATATACATATAATTTTTCTCTTTATCTTTACCAGCCCAAGGCATTTTTATAATGTATGCATTTTCATAATATTCTATAATTCTTTTTAAAAAATCTTTATTGATTTTTTCTTCTAAAATTTTTGCTTCAGAAATTCTATTATGAAAGCAAGATTTTTTATTTTTATGACAAGCATTACCAATTTGTTCAACAATTAATAAGATAGCATCATTATCACAATCAGCAATTATCCTTTTTACTTTTTGAAAATTGCCTGATGTTTCTCCTTTCATCCATATTTTTCTCCTAGACCTACTCCAATAGAAAGCATATCCAGTTTCTAATGTTTTTTCAAGAGCTATTTCATTCATGTATGCGAGCATTAATACTTTTCTAGTTTTAAAATCTTGAACTATTACTGGAATTAATCCATTATTCTTTTTAAAATCTAAATCATTTATTTTAATTTCATTCAAGACGAACTTTCACACCCCTTTTTAATAAAAATTCTTTAACATTTTTTATTCTATATATACCATAATGGAAAATTGATGCAGCAAGAGCCGCATCAGCTTTAGCAATAGTAAAAGCTTCAAGGATATGCTCAATTTTTCCAGCACCACCACTAGCTATTACTGGAATATTTACTCTCTTAGTTATTGCTTTAATAAGATCTAAATCATATCCCATTCTGGTTCCATCTTTATCTATTGAAGTAACAAGCAATTCTCCTGCACCAAGTTTAGAAGCTTTTTCAGCCCATTTGATAGCATCTATTCCAGTTGGTTTACGACCACCATAAATATAAACTTCAAACCAGCATTTTCCTTCTTTAGTTTTTACTATTGTTTTTCCTTTATAAAGATCATACCTTCTTTTTGCATCTATTGCAATAACAATACATTGTTTACCAAAAATTTTTGAAAGTTTCATTATTAATCTAGGATTTTCAATAGCTGCAGTATTTATTGAAACTTTATCAGCTCCATTACATAAAACTATTCTAGCATCTTCTAAACTACGAATACCTCCTCCAACAGTAAATGGAATTGTTAATTCATATGCAACTTTACGAACCATATCTTTAAGAATTTTCCTTTTTTCAATCGATGCTGTTATATCAAGAAAAACTATTTCATCAGCTCCTTCATTACAATAGTATTTTGCTAATTCCACTGGATCTCCGGCATCTCTTAGATTTTTAAAATGTATACCTTTAACAACTTTTCCATAAGCTGTATCTAAGCATGGAATTATTCTTTTTGTTAAAGGCATGTTGCTCACTCCTTAATTTTTTCAATTAATTCTTTAAGATTTAATATTCCTTCATATAATGCGCGTCCAATTATAATAGCTGAAACTCCTATATTTTTTAATATATTTATTTCTTCCATTGTTGTTATACCTCCTGCTGCAAAAATTTCAATTCCCTTAATATGGCATATTTTCCTCAATATTTCTATATCTGTTCCAGAAAGTAAACCATCTCTTAATATAGATGTTACCAAGAAAAATTTAACTCCTTTATCTTTAAAATTTTTAATAGCTTCTTCAATTTTTATCTTTGTAGAAGATCGCCATCCATTAATCATAACTATTCCATTAACATGATCTAATGCAATAACTAAGCTTTCTTTTCCATATTCCTTTAAAATTTCTTCAATGATGTTAATAGAATTAAATGCAAGAGAACCAATAATAACTCTTTTAGCACCCATATTTAATAAATGCTCTATATCTTCTATACTTCTAATTCCTCCGCCAACTTGAACTGGAATATTAACAGATTTGATTATTTCATTAATTATTTTCCTATTATTTCCAATATTTAATGCAGCATCTATATCTATTACATGAAGTGCATTTGCTCCTAATGATTCCCATTTTTTAGCAACTTTTATAGGAGAACCATATTCTTCATAAAATTTAATCGATTCAAGCTTGCCTTGTGTAAGCTTAGCAACTTTACCATTAACTATATCTATAGATGGAAAAATTTGCATGGAAAATCACTTTTTAATATTTTTTAATAAATTTTCTAAAAGTTTAGTACCATATTTTCCTGATTTTTCTGGATGGAATTGAGTACCATAAACATTCTTCCATGCTACAATTGATGGAAAATTTTTCCCATAGTAAGTTTCAGCAATAATTACCTCTTTATTTTTAGGAATTGAATAATATGAATGTGCAAAATAATAGAATGCCCCATCAGGAATGCCATTAATTAATTCATGATTTTTAACTATTTGAATCGTATTCCAACCAATGTGTGGTATCTTTACTTTATTAGGGAGTTTTACAACTTTACCATCCAAGATTTTTAATCCCTCACCTTTCCCTTCTTCACTTTTAGAAAATAAAAGTTGCATTCCTAAACATATACCTAAAACTATTGATACATTTTTTATAGCATCCTCAAGATATTTTTTAAAGTATTTGATATTTTTTGAAGCTTCTGAAAAATTTCCCACTCCTGGAAGGATTATTAAATCATATTCTTGAATATTTTTAGGTTTAGATAAAATTTTTACATCTGTTTTAAATTTTTTAAAAACATTTTCTAAACTAAATAAATTTCCAACACCATAATCGATTATTAATACTTTAACCATATCACATTACTCCTTTTGTACTTGAAACTTCTTTTCTTTCGTAATCTATTTTAATTGCTTTTCTTATCGAAAGAGCTAATGCTTTAAAAGAAGCTTCAATTTTATGATGATTATTAATTCCATATTCAACATTTACATGAATTGTAGCTGGTATTGAAAAAGCTAATGTTTCTAGGAAATGTTTTATATCTTCACAATCAACACCTTCAATATTTTCATTTGAAATTTTTAAATCAATTTTTGCATAAGGTCTTTTAACTAAATCTATTGCAGCAATAGCTAATGAATCATCCATTGGAACAATAGCATAACCAAATCTCCTTATTTTATCCCTATCTTTTAAAGCTGAATCAATTGCTTTACCTAAACATATTGCTACATCTTCTATTATATGATGTGATAAATCTCCTTTAGCTAAAATTTTTAAATCAATCAAACTATGAATTGAAAAAGTTTTAAGTAAATGATTTAGGAAAACTATTGGAGTATCGATTTCAGATTTACCTTCTCCATCAATATTTAAACTTAATTCTATTTTTGTTTCTTTTGTTTCTCTTATAATTTCAGCTTTACGCATTAAAATCACTTCTTTTAAATTTATTAATTATTAATGGAAGCTCTAAAATTGATGGAAGAATTAAATCAGCTTTTAAATTCAAAAATTCTAAAATTGTTTTTTTGGGTATAAGAGTATGCTTATAAACACCTGCAAATAAGAATTTATTTTCTTTTTTATTTGCTAATTTAACCATTATAGCATCTTCATTAGAATCACCAACATATAATGCTAAATAGAATGGTTCTAATCTTTTTGTACATTCAAAGAGCATCAATGGATTAGGTTTACTTATTTTAACTCTTTTACGATTAGCTTTAATTTTATCTAAAAATATTAATGATTTTTCATCAAATTTTTTAATCATTTTCTTTAAAGAATATTTTGCAAAAATATATGGTCTACCAGATACTATTCCAATTTTTATTCCATTATTTAATAGAATATTCAATAATTTATTTGAAATTATTAATTTTTCATTATTTATTAATCCTTTTCCAAAAAAGAAGCATGGCTTAATATTATATGCTTTTCTAAAAAGCTTATGGCCACAAAAAATTTCTTCAAATATTCTTGTAATAATGCTTTCTTTAACATTTCCAGGATAGCATAAAAATTCTTTTACACTTTTTAAAATATCTTCATTTATTTTAAACGATCTTCTTAAAATTTTATCTAATAAAACTATTCCTGAATAATCCATTCTTTTAGCAAATTCTTTTAATTCATTTTTTATAGATTTTGGAATTTTTATTGGTTGATATTTATACAATTTATTTTTAACAATTTTAAAACGTTCATATAATGATATTTCTTTAAAAAGCTTAGAATTTACTATTAAAGATATTTCTTTTAAAACTTCTTTTGGAAATTTCAATATTATGAATAAAGTGATCGCATAAGATATATCCCATTCATTATTATAACCTCCACTCTTTTTAAATAAATGAATTATTTCATTTGTTACTAAACCATCGATTTTTGAATTTGTTAAATTATTTATTATATAATTTATTGTTTCTATTGTTGCTTTATAATAAGATTGTCTAACATCTATAAGTACTCCATCACAATCAAATATTATAGCATCTATTTTAGATATTTTTCTTAAGCTATTCTTCTTAATTAAAATTTTTTCATTATTACTTTTTAAATTTAGATATTCTCCATATAATTTCATTTATTTAATCACTTCTTTAAGAGATAATAGAAATTTCTCATTCATTTCTCTTGTGCCAATAGTTACTCTTAAGCAATTTGATAGTAAATTTTCATAACTTAAATTTCTAACAATAATTCCTTTTCTTAAAAGATGTTCGAATATTTTATCAATATTATCATTAATCCTAATTAGAATAAAGTTTGTTTTAGAATCAAATGTTTTAATATTCTTAAATTCTTTAAGATTATTAATTAGAAAATCTCTTTCTATAATAGTTTCTTTAATATATTTTTCAAATATTTCAATACGTGATAATGCTTTAAGAGCGATTGCTAAACTAAATGAATTTAAATGGAATGGAGGAATAAATTTATTAATAATTTTTATAATATATGGATTGGAAATAGCATATCCTAATCTAATAGAAGCTAATCCAAAAGCTTTTGAAAAAGTTCTTAAAATTATTAAATTTTCATATTCATCAACCATTTTAGTTAATGAATAATCTGCATATTCTACATATGCTTCATCAATAACTACTATTCCAGGAAATTCTTCTATAATTTTTAAAATTTCATCAATTTTAAATTGATTTCCAGTTGGATTGTTTGGTGAACAAATGAAACAAATTTTTGTTTCTTTTGAAATTTTTGATAAAAACAATTTAACATTAAGAGAAAAGTTTTCTTTATTTAAAGGTACTTCAATTATTTCCCCTCCTCTTCTAATAGTGAACCATTTATACATTGAAAAAGTTGGAGTAATTGTTAAAACTTTACATTTATTATTAACAAATATTTGAATAAGCAAATTTATTAAATCATCACTTCCATTACCTAAAGTAATATATTCAGGTTTTAATTGAATATAATTGCTAATAGAATTTTTTAATGAAATATAAAGTTCATTTTCTGGATAAATATTTAAGTTTATTTCATTAATTGCTTCTATAGCAATTTCTTTTAATAAAGATTTTGGAATAAATAAATTTTCATTAGCATTTAATCTAATTATTTCAGATCTAGGTATATTGTATTTTTGTGATATTTCACTTAAAGAAGGTATAGGATATGTGTCTAATTTTTCCAATTTTTTAAGAATATCCAAAACATCTTTTGAAATTTTCATTTCAATCTACCTTCCATTGCTAAATAATGATTTTTAAGTTTTTCACTTTCAGCTAAAATTTTTACAAAATATTTAAATTTTTCTATACTTTCTTTTGAACATTTGACTATATAAAATCTTTTAATATAATCTAGAACGGATAATCCTGAATATATTTTCCCATATCCCCCTGTTGGTAATACATGATTAGTTCCTACACAATAATCTGTTAAAGGAACAGGAGTATTTTCTCCTATTAAAATTATTCCAGCATTCACTATATGTTCTATTACTTCTTCAGGTTTTTCTAAAATAATTTCCAAATGTTCTGGTGCAAAATTATTTATGAATAATATTGCTTCATCAATATTTTTACAAACAATTATATAACTTTTAGAAATAGATTTTTTAACGATTTCAAAATTATCTATTGATGGGAGTATAGATTCTATTTCGAATAGAACTTTTTTAGCTAAGAACTTCGAAGTTGTTACAAGTATTGAAGTTGAATTAACATCATGTTCAGCTTGAGATAATAAATCTAAAGCTATATATTTAGGGTTAGCTGATTCATCAGCTAAAACCATAATTTCACTTGGTCCAGCTGGCAAATCTATTGATACATTTTTTGAAACAAGCATCTTTGCAATTGTAACATATATATTCCCAGGACCAACTATTTTATTAACAGGTTTTATTGTTTGAGTACCATAAGCTAAAGCAGCTATTGCTTGAGCTCCCCCAATCCTATAAATTTCATTTACACCACATATATCAGCTGAAACTAATATTAAAGGGTTTATTTCGTTGTTCCATTTAGGTGGAGAACATAATGCAATTCTAGGAACACCAGCAATTTTAGCAGGAATTACGGTCATAAAAACGGTACTTGGATATGCTACTTTTCCACCTGGAATATAGCAACCTATGCTTTCAATAGGCCTATAAGTATATTCCACTTCCAATCCATATTCAGAATCTATATATTTAAAATGAATATTTTCAAGGATTTTCTTTTCAAATTTTTCTATTCTTTCTTTCATAAATTTTAAAGCTTCAATTTGTTCATCACTAATTTTATCATAAGCTTTTTCAATATCGCTTTTTTTAACAATTATTTTATTAATATCTAAATCAACTTTATCTATTTTCTTCATAAATTTTATTAATGCAAAATCCCCTTTCTTTTTAACTTCAGAAACTATTTTATTAACATATTCTATCATTTTTTTATTTATGTATGTTTCTTTCCTTTTTGAAAAAATTCTTAAAGCTGTTTTAAAATCTATTATTTTAATAATTCTCTTTTTCATTTATTTTTCATCTCTTTTAATTATTTCATCTAATGAAAGAACTTGCTTTGGTTCATGTATAACAAGTCCTTGAGCTAATTTTCTTATTTTTGGAAGAATTTTAATAAATAAAGATTTATCTATAACAGTATTAACAGCATACCAGCCTTCGATTGAAAGTTTTGAAATTGTTGGGCTTTTAAGTGCAGGCAAGTTTTTTAATAAAATAGGCAGATTTTCTTCTTTAACATTCACAAATATATGCAATTTTTGTTTTCCTTCAACTACTCCTTTAAGAAGTGTTAATACATCATAAATTTTTTCTCTTTTATCATTATCTTTAAGAGAATTTTTACTAGCTATTAAAACTGCTTGAGATTCCATTATTTTTTCAATAATTTTTAAATTATTTTTCTCAATAGTAATTCCTGTTTCAACAGCATCGATTATTGCATCAGCATCTTCAGGAGGCTTAGCTTCAGTTGCTCCAAAAGATAATAGAATAGTTACATTTTTATTATTCCCTTTCTTCCACCAAGGAGTTATTATTATTGGCTTTTTCTCCCCAAAGAATTTTTTATATATTTTATTTTTTGAAATAAAATCTGAAGCTATATTAAGATATTCTGTTGAAATTCTAATGTTTTTATTTTTATTATAAAAATTTGTTATTAAATCTGATAAAGAATTTATTTTATTCCAAGATTTTGGAACTATTAACGCAATATTAACTTTTCCATATCCTAATTTTAATAAAATTTCAACATTTGCTTCAGTTTCAAGAATCCAATCTTCACCAGTTATACCAATATCTATAATTCCTTCAGAAACAAATATTGGTATTTCTTGTGGCCTAAGTATTTTTACTGAAATATCTGGATCATTAATAGTAGGCTTATATGTTCTTTCGCTCCCAGATATTTCATATCCTGCTCTTTCAAGTATTTTATATGTTCCAGCTTCAAGAGAACCTTTAGGTATAGCAAATCTTATTTTAGCCAAGATAAACACCTTTTATTATTCTTTTCCACCTCTTAATTCTTGTGGGCAAATTGTGGGTTTAAACCTATATAAAGCCCCTTATATATTTTTAATCGAGAAAAAATGAGAATATATAAATTAGTTCAATTAGACGCAAGAGGGAGAGTAATAATTCCCTTGAATATACGTGAAGCAATTGGTTTAAGAGAAGGAATGAGTTTAATGGCTATAGCTGATATTGATCAAAGACAAGTAAGATTAATTCCAATAGCAGATCCTGAAGCAAAATTAGCTGAATTTCAAATAGAAATATCAGATGCTCCTGGTTCTCTTGCAAAAATTGCATCTATATTAGCAGAATGTGGAGTTGATTTGCTTTCTTCAGAATCTAGAACATTAAGAAGAGGAGAATTAGCTGAATGGCATGCAATAGCTGATATATCTAAATGTAAAATGACTATAGAAAAAATTAAAGAAAGAATAATAAAAGAGAAAATTGTAAAAAATGTTAAAATACAAAAGCTATCTCAATAAATTGATTTAGCAAAATATCCTAATTTATTTAAAATGCGTGAAAAATAATCACTATAACCATAAATTGTATAGATTTTTTTAGGTTTAGCATTTTCTATATAATACAATAATCCTTTATAATCTGAATGGCCACTTAATGGAAAAGATTCATCATATGTTTTAAATTTATATTTTAAAGCCCATCCTGTTACTTTTGCCCAAAAAATTTTCCTATTAATATTAGGATTAATTTTTCTCTCGCTTATAAGAATTGCTTCTCCATTATTTAATATTTCTTTCCCTTCTTTAGAAGAAATATTTATACAATCAATTTTTTTAAGAAAATTTTTATATATTTTTGAAGCTTCAAAAACATGTTTACTAGCTACTATAGGAATATTCATACATTCATTTATTAAAGAAATTATTTCTTGAGATTTTCCAACAGGATAAGCATTAAAAGCAGGTATAGCTCCATTATTAATAATTTTTTTAATCCAATTAATTATTTTTGCATATATGATTTCTCTATTTGGAAAAATATATTCTTTATTTCCATAAGTAGAATCTATTATTAAAGTATCTGTTTTAACTATTTCAGCACCTTTGCTTATCATTGTATCATAAATATTTATATCTCCTGTATACAAAATTGTTTCTTCAGGTGTTTCTATAAGAAATTGTGAAGAACCAAGAATATGCCCTGCATCAAATATTTTAATTTTTACTTTATCGTTTATTTTTATTTTTTCTCCAATTTTTATTTTATTATAATTCCATATCCATCCAATATAGGTTTCAGCTAATCTACGCGTTTCTTCTGTCATGTAACATTTATTCTTCTTAACTGCTTGAATATGATCACTATGAGCATGACTTATAAATATATAATCAAAATCATAATCATTTTTCTTCTTTAAATCAAAACCTATAGCATATTCTTTATTTTTTATAATCAAGCCTGAATTATAGATAATATTCAATGTTTTCTCAACTTATTTTTATATTCTTAAACTTAAATTTTATTTAATTTAATAAACTTTCATTTTTAAAAACTTTTTAATATAAAAAGACAATTTAATTTAAAATGGGTTAAAATGTATAAATGCTAGAATAGCTTATTTTATTAAGTATTATTTATGACTAGAATTTTATTAGGTACTTCTGGTTGGAGTTATAAAGATTGGATTGGGATTTTATATGAAAATGATAGTGAAAATAAGCTTTTAAAATATAGTTCAATATTTGATACTGCAGAAATAGATTCTACTTTCTATTCTTATCCTTCTGAAAAAGTTATTAAATATCTTATTAATTATACAAGAGAAGATTTTATTTTTACTGCAAAAATTCCTAAAATTATAACCCATAAAAAGAAATTGGATATAAATCAAGGAATTGAAGAAGATTTATTAAAATTTTTTGATTTAATGAAGCCTCTTCAAAAAACTGAAAAATTGGGTTGCTTACTTTTTCAACTTCCTCCAAAGCTTGATTTAAATTTAGATAAATTTGAGAAATTTCTTAAAATATTACCTAATGAATTTAGATATGCTATAGAATTTAGAAATGAAAAATGGTTAAAAGAAGAAGTTTTTAAAATTCTAAGCGATTATGATATTGCTTATACTATTGTAGATGAACCTCTTTTACCTTCTATAGTAAAAATTACTACAGATTTTACTTATATTAGATGGCATGGAAGAGGGAAAAAGCCATGGTATAATTATCATTATAAAGAAGAAGAATTGAAAGATTGGGTTCCAAAAATAAAAGATATACAAGGAAAAGTCAAGGAAATATTTGGCTTTTTTAATAATCATTTTCATGGATATGCTGTTCATAATTGTTTACAAATGTTAGAAATGCTAAATGCTTCAACAAATAAACAAAAAGAAATAAAAGAAAAATTAGATAAATATTTAGAAATTAAAAAGGAAGAAATTTATGCGCCTAAAATAACTTCTTTTACTTCTGCTTTTTCTAAAGAAGATTTAGAGAAGATGGAATTTAATGAATTATTAGGAGTATTAATAGATAAAGCTAGAATAAGAAAAACAAGCGAGATAATGAATAAAGATGTTAAAATAATACATATGGAAAATGATTTGATAGAAGCTTTAGTAAAGGAATATCACATTACTATAGATCTTAATAAAAAAATTATACTTCATGATTGTGCTGATTGGAGTAGAGTTTCACAATCAAAAATGTTTTGTAAACATATAGGAAAATTCTTCTTTTTATTACCTAAAGAAAAAGCAGAAAAAATTTTAAGAAAAATATTATCTAATATAGGAGAATGGGAATTTAAATTTTAAAAAAAATATTTTTAAAATATCTCATATTATAATTATAATAGAATATATTTCATCTTTTATATTCTTCATTTAATATTTTCCAAATTTTAATTGAAGTTT
>CAZHGP010000028.1:9294-17218 GCA_964532175.1 uncultured Nitrososphaeria archaeon | reverse complement strand
ATAAAACCTGAAATAAAAAGGTTCATCGTCACACCTCGAGGAGCATGGTCCATTAATCAGAAGTAAATATGCGAAGAATTTCATAATGTCCATTTTCATAATACTTTACCCATATCATATTATTCTTTATCCATTTACCACTAGATTCTGTTACTTCATTCACCCCAATTAATGCTATAAACCCATAATCAATTTGCTCACCATATCCCTTCTTATCAAAATCATCAAGAAGATCTTTTACCGCACCTATTTTCCAATGTCTTTCATCCTCAAATGTTTTTATAAGTTCTTCTACACTCTTTCCATATAATGTTTTCAATTTCTACTGGAGCTATCTTTTTTCCTAACTCAAATTCTACATCTGCTTTATCTTTATACCCTTTTCCAAATGATATCCATGTTACTTTACTTCCTGGAGCAAGTTCATCATGTGCATGTGCAATCCATACTTTACCTATTGCTCCTTTTTTGTTGTATCACTCATAGCTTCATGCCATCCTCTTACACTTCCCCTATTCATTAAAATTCTTTCCTTCCCACGTTCAGAAAATATCTTCGGCTTTTCTATATAAAATCTTTTAAAAACAATATTACTAGTAGTTTTAAATATTACTTCATCTTCACTAGATATAATATCGATTACTTTCCATCCATGTCCTCCTTTCAAAATTTCGATGAATGTTTCTTTTCCATTAGTACATATTGCCATTTCATAATCTTTTTCAAAATCATATATCTTTTTTACTTCCCCTTTTATTCCAAGCGCTCCTTCATTATGAATATAACGCAATCCTGAAATTTCTAATTCTATATTTCCTATTTTTCCTTCCCCTATTCTTAATTTTATTATATTATTAAATTCATCGAACGATGTTTCAAAATTCTTTCCCTCAAATTTTTCTTCAAGAAATCTAATAAAATCGCTTGGATTTTTTACTATCCCTACTATTTTTACATAGAAAACATCTTGCCCTATTACTTCATATAGCTTTTTTTGTGTCGCATAATCATATATTGAGTCAAGTCCAAAGCGAAAGCCTCCTTTACTACTTATTGTACCTTGCCTTATGAAGTCAATCGTTTCTCCATTATCTTTAAGTGCTCTAACAATTATATAAAAAGGGATTTACAAAAACCTTTACTCACTTTTTTTCTAAGAAAAACTCTGGATTCGATTCGAGCTTTTTCAAAACACTATTTATTTTATCTAATGAATATGGAGCTCCTCCTTGACCCAAATCTTTCTTTCCTCCTCCACTTCCACCCAATTCAATAGCTATTTTACGACATATATCACTCGCATCATACCCTTTATTTAAAGCTTCTTCATTAGCAAGCACAATAATTTTAACTTTTTCTTCTCCAGCTAATAGGATAGCAATTCTAGCTTCTTTAGAAAATGTTAAATTTGAAGCTAATTGTAAAAGATATTCTTGATCATCTATTTCTTCACAAGATTTTATTATTAAAATATCTTCAAATTTGAATGCTTTACTCAATAATTCATTTACTTTCAATTTAACTATTTTTTCATAAAGTTTCTTTATTGTTTTTTTAGAATCTTTGAGATTAGTAAATATTTCATATACTTTTTTATTAATTTCCTCGATTGGGGTTTTTATATTATTTGAAATATCAAAAATATTCTTCTCAATTTCTTGAATATATTTTAAAGCAGCTGATCCTGCTGAAAAAATTATTCTTTCAACACCATCTTGAATTCTTTCAGTTTTAATTATTTTTATTAATCCTACATCTTCTGTATTTTCACAATGCAATCCTCCACATGCTTGTGCATCCCATCCTGGAATTTCAACTACTCTTATTTCTCCTAATGGTACTTCTCCTCCTTGATATAATCTAAAACCATATTCTTTTTCAGCTTTATTTCTATTCATAAATTGAATTTTTATAGGGATTCTTTTAGCTATTATTTCATTTGCTAATTTTTCAATTTTATGTATTTCTTCAAGCGATAGCCTTTTATGATGAGAAATATCTAATCTAGCTTTTTCAGGTTCTTTTTTTGCACCAGCTTGCCATACATGTTTCCCTAAAACACGCATAGCAGCACCCATTAAAATATGAGTTGCTGAATGATGTCTCATTAATGCTATCCTTCTATCAATATCTATTTCTCCTGAAATTTTCTCACCTATATCTGGAATTGGACCATCTAAGAAATGCAAAATTACATCATCAATAATTTGCACATCTTTAACTTTTGAAATACCTTTAGAAGAAATTATTATTCCAGAATCATACATTTGTCCTCCACTTTCTGGATAGAATAATGTTTTATCAAGAATAATAGCATCTTCAATTATTCCTAAAACTTTTGCTTCAAAACTTTTTTGAAATGGATTTTTATAATAAAGTTTTTCAGTAGATTGAAAACCAGATACTTTATCTTTTAAGCGCGTTATTTTATCTTCTTCTATTTTAATTATAGACCTTAAATGTTTAGAAGCTACTTCTTCATAAAAGTTTTCTGGAATGTCCAAAGCAATATCAAATTCTGAAGCAATTTGTTTAACAATATTAGGAGTTAACCCTTTTTCATCATAAAATCTAATTAAAAGGTCTTTTGAAATATGCTTTATACCTTTCTTTGATATATTTGAAATTTCTCTTTTAAGAAAATCTCTCCCTTTTTTAATAGTTTCTTCAAACTTTTTTATTTCTGCTTCAATTATTTCAAGAGTTTCATTTTTCGAATCTAATAAATATGGAAAATCTTTACTCCAATAATCAATTTGAAATTCTATTAAATCCAAAAGTTTATCTTCACAATTAATTTCAGATAAAGTGTTATATGCTCTTCTAATTAATAATCTTGCTAAATAACCAACTTTAGCATTCGATGGTACTACCCCTTCAGAAATAATAAAAACAATAGATTTTGTATAATCTAATGCAGCATAAATTTTTTCCAATAATGGAATATCTTTATTTATTATTTCAATTGGAATTTCTGTTTTTCTAGATATCTCTTCTCTTAATTTAGAAATACTCTTTTTAGAAGCCATTATTGCAGTGTATGCTGCATATTTATTCAATATTTCTTCTTCTATTTTAGGAATATCTATTATTTTAGATATTAAAGGATAAATTTCTCCATATATTACATTGAAGCAACTATAAGAACCACTACTAAGCCATGAAAAACGTTCCATCCCATAACCTGTATCAACTGTTCTTATTGGTAATTCTATTAATTCTGTATCAATAGTTTTATATTGCATAAAAACTAATGTAGCTACTTCCAAACCTCCTATTATTACTTCAAAGCATGGACCTGCATTACCTCCACCAGACCATATCCCTTCTTTATAAGTTACATATTCAGGATTAATACCAAATTCTTCTTTAATAAATTCTTGACAATATTGAACTGTTTCTTCTTTCCAATAAATATTTTTATCAGGATAATTGAAAGCATGATGTCCTCCCATTTCAAAAATAGTTAAATGCCTACCAAAAGTTAAACCAACTTTATCTATATCAACCAATCTTATACATGGTTGACTTATTACAAGCGGATTTGCTGGAGGAGGAGAAATACCATTAGTTACAAATGGTTGAAAATCTACTATGCTTGCATCTGTTAAGAATAAATCTGTTCTCCATCTTGCAACAACAGGATATGGATTAATAATTTCATGCCTTTTCTTTTTAAAAAAATTAAGAAATTTTTCTCTTGTTTCTTTTAAAGAAAATTTTTTAAAAGATGGTGGATTACCTATAAAACTATATGGGACACAAGGAGCTTCATTACATGTTTCTTGATCTTCTTTAATAGTCCAATAAAATTCTTTACAAATAGGGCATTCTTTTCTTTTAAAACCATTCTCTAAGAAAAAATTAAGTTTATAAAATTCGGGAGGAAAAATTCTTTTATTCATATTTATAGCCTCTACTAAGGATATTTCTCCTCTTTTTAATTATTAAAGAATAATAAATATATCTTTAAATAAATTTTCTATAATTTTATATTGATTATTTTTTTCTTTTTTTAACCAAATAATGCACTTAAACCAGCTAATGCTTCTTCTTCTTTCTTTTCTTCAACTTCTTCTTTCTTCTTTTCTTCCTTTTTAGGTTCTGGTGCAGCTTGAGGAGTAGCAATAGGTTGAGTAACAATAGGTGTTAAAGAAGCAGTTTTTAAAACTTCATCAATATTTACTTCTGATAATGCTGCTACTAATGCTTTTATTTGAGTTTCTTCAGGTTCTATTCCAGCTGCTTTTATAACATTTCTTATATTTTCTTCTGTAATTGATTTTCCAGCACCATGTAATAATAAAGCTGCATAAATATAAATCATCTTTTTTTATTCCCCCTTTATTATACTTGAATTAAAAATATAAGGTTATTCATAAAGCTTTTTCATATTTTAGAAATTTCTTTTATTTTTTCTGCATTCAAATATGCTTTAATTATTATTTCTTTTATTAGATCCTTTGATGGATACCCTATATAAATTCCTAAATTCTTTGCTTGCAATATTGCTTTTCTAATTAAATAAGGAGCATTTTCTTTAGTTATATATTGAGCTTCTATACTTAATTTAAGAGCATTTTCAAATGCTTTTGAAATACTTGCTTTATAATCTTCCAATTTTATTTTTAATTTTTCTCCTTCAATAATTAATCCATCTTCATAAGCAAGAATTAAATCTATTCCTCTAAGAACACATTTAATATCTAATTTAACTAATAAACTTGCAAGCATTGGAGATATTTCTTCTCCTTTTCTAGCTACTAATGTATCTTTTGCAATCCATATATTTCCTCCTTCTATTCTTGTAGGTATTTTCATTTTTCCAAAATCGCTTAATACTGGACCTGGTTGAAGGCCTGTATTACATTCTGGAACGATTACATCAATATCAGCTTTTTCTCCACCTTTAGCATGCATTAAAACTTTACTTTTTTCAAGTATTAATGAAAGTTTAAAAGCATTCATATTTGTAAATATTACTCCTATTGGTTGTTTTATATTTGATAAATATTCTATAAGAATTTTTTTATTATTTTTTTCTAAAACTTTTTCAAGAATAGCTTTTTTAACTACAATTATTTCAGCTTCTCCTCTAATTTTACTTCTTAATTGATGAATTATATTAGCTCTAACTTTAAATAAATCAAAAATAGCTATTACTTTATATTTTTTAATTAATTTATCTAATTTTTCAAATAATTCACTTTTTTTAATTTTTTTAGATTTTTGTATTAATGACATTTATCTAGCACCTAGATTTAATTTAACAGGCTTACCCATTGTTAATTTAATATATATTGATTTAATATTTCTCATTTCTTTTTCAAGCTTGCTTATTAAATGTTTTATAATTGCTTCAGCATTTTCTTTTATTTCTTTATCACTCATATCTTCTGTACCTATTATACATTTTATTTCAGGATTTTTCCTAGTATTCAAAATAACACTTTTAGAATATTTTGAAACCAATTCTTCTAAATCTTGATTAGCAGAAATAGGTATAGGCCTTTTACCTCTTCCACCTAAAGCAGCACCTAAAGCTTTTGCTACTATTCCAATTAAAGAAGATTCGACTAAAAAGAAATCATAACTTTCTGCAATTTTTCTAGCCATTTTTTTATTACCTATTATTGCTTCTATATCACTTTTTTGAAAAACTTTATCAATACCATTAGTTTTACTTGCTTTTAAAGCTAAATCTCCTGAAGCTATAACGCAGATTTTCCTCTTTTTATTAGATAAACCATTTGGTAATTCAACAATTTCATATATTCTAGATTCCGGTTTTTCAAGATCTAAATCTTTTAAATTAATAATTAATTCAAAAGATTGTTTAAAATTCCTTTTTGTACTATTTTTTCTTGCATTTGCAATTGCTTCTTCCAAATTTAAATTAAGAATACTCATTCTTTATCACTCTTCTAAATATTTATTATATTCTCCTCTTTCAATAGCTTTAATAACTTCTTTTGGATTCTTTTTATCAATAGTAACTCCCATACTAACACATGTTCCTACAATTTGTTTTACAGCAGATTTTAATGTTTTTGCTCGCAATTGTTTCATTTTAATTTTAGCTATTTCAATTATTTTTTGAAATGAAATATCTCCTAAATTTTCTTTTCCAGGCATCGCAGCTCCTTTTTCTTTTTTAATTTCTTGCATTATTAAAGCAGCTGTGCTTGGAATACCTATATTTACTTCAAAATCTTTTGTATCTGTATCAACAATTACTTCAACAGGAACTCTCATACCCATAAATCTAGATGTTAATTCATTTATTTTTTCAACTATTGCTAAAACATTTACTCCTAAAGGTCCTAATGCAGGACCTATAGGTGGGCCTGCATTTGCTTTTCCTCCTTCAATAATAAATTTATTTACTTTTTTCATGCTTTCTCAACTTTCTTTGAAACTATTTTAACATAATCTATTGGTATTGAAATAGGTAATACAAAAGCTGATTCTGAAACTTCTATCATAACTTCCTTCTTTGGTTTATCTACTCTAGTTACTTTTCCACTTAAACCTTTAAGTGGACCAGCCATTATTTCAACTGTATCTCCTATAGAAATTATATCTATTGTAGGTTTTTCTAAATGTGGAGTAACTTCATCTATAGAAACAGGTGCTGGAAGCCTTCCTCTTAAATGTCTTACACCATAAGAAATTCTAGATAATTCTTCTTTATTTTCAGCTTCAATAAAAATATAACCTTTAATATTTGGAAGAACTGCTATTGAATAAATTTGTGGATTTAAAGCTTCAATTCTTTTAGCAAGAATTTTTGCTACATTTTTTTCTTGTCCAGCTGTTGTTTTTACAACAAATATTTTTTTACTTATACTCATTTTTTATTCACTTTTTTAAAAAGATTGTAAAGCAAGAGCTATAAATCTTAAAACAAAAGTTATTAATCCAATAATAACAATTCCTAATAGAGTTATTTTTAAAGATTTCATAAATTCTTCTTTAGTAGGTTTTGTAGCAAGTTTTAAAGTTGCTATTGTTGAATTAATAAATTCTTTAAGACCCATGCCTATTCTCCTAAATATACTTTTGCTAATAAAAAAAGGGAATTAATAAAGCTTTCAAAAAATCATTTTAATAAATAAAAAAAGATTAGCAAAATTTTCTATTAGTTAAATAATTTTATTTCTTTTTTATATTATTCTTTCAGATATTCTATAAGAGAACATTAATGCTAGAGTTTAGCTTTAGCCAGATTTTTAAAATAAATAGATTTAATAAACGAAAATAATATGGAAAAGCGCAAACTAGAAATGACACAAATAAATTCAAATAAACTGTCTTTCTTTAAATCTTCATAAGTTCTTTAAAGAACTTGGAATAATTCACTCTGATAAAGAAGAAGCTAATGAAGAGTTTCAATGAACTTGAAAGGAGCTTCTAAGCTATGAATTTTCAAAAGCTACATATGTCTATTAAAGAGATACAATTCATAACCCTTAAATAAAAGTTTTGAAATACTTTTAATTTAAAATATGAAATAAGTGAAATATAATGATTTGTAAGTTTGGTTTTTATGCTGCACATGAACAATATAATCCAAATGAATTATTAAATTTTGCTATTAAAGCTGAAAAATACGGCTTCGATACTATATGGAGTAGCGATCATTTTCATCCATGGGCTCATACTAATGCAAATTCAGGTTTTGCTTGGGTATGGCTAGCTTCTGTTGCTGAAAGAACTAAGAGAGTATCTATTGGCTCAGTTACACCTCCACTTTTAAGATATCATCCTGGAATAGTAGCTCAAGCATTTGCAACTTTAGATTTCTTATATCCGGGTCGAATATTCTTATGCTTAGCTACAGGAGAATCTATGAATGAATCTCCATTAGGATTAAAATGGCCTAAATATAAAGAAAGATTAGCTAGACTTGAAGAAGCTATAA
>CAZHGP010000028.1:4855-9194 GCA_964532175.1 uncultured Nitrososphaeria archaeon | reverse complement strand
GGATTAAAATGGCCTAAATATAAAGAAAGATTAGCTAGACTTGAAGAAGCTATAATTATAATTAAGAAATTATGGAAAGAAGATTTTGTGGATTTTGAAGGAAAATATTATCGCTTAAGAAAAGCAAATTTATATACTAAACCTAAAACTAATATTCCATTATATGTAGCAGCTAATGGACCATCTACTGCATATGTTGCAGGCAAATATGCTAATGGTTTATTAACAAGTGGACGTGTTTTTGAAGAAAAATTTGAATCGGAAATTTTACCTGCTTTAAATAAAGGTGCTAAAAATGCTTGTAGGAATCCTGAAGAAATTAAGAAAATTGTTCATATAATAACATCTTATGATGAAGATTTTGATAAAGCAGTTGAAAGTTGTAAATTTTGGAATGCTACTATGGTACCTGGAATATTTGATGCTGAAGTATACGACCCTAGAGAAATAGAAGAAAAAGCTAAAATAATAAAAAGAGAAGATATAATTAAAAGACGATTTATTGTAACTTCAGAAGAAGAAGCTATAAGAAAAATAGAGTTTTATTTAAAACATGGAGTATCAGAAATAGAATTTTTAAGCACAAGTCCTGATCAAAATAAATTTATTGAATTTTTTGGAAAGAAAGTACTTCCTTATTTTAAGAATCTAGAGCAATAAAAATAACTTTACAAGGAGAAGCCTCAATCCCTTTAATTTTAAGAGGAGCTATAATAAAGAATCCTCTAACAAATTTTTTATCGATTAAAACTTTATCTAAATTTGCAACTTCTTCTACTATAAGAATACCGGCATTAAATAGCATTTCATGTATTTTACGTGATGGAATTTTAGGCAATGGATATTTATCATCAACTTTTTTGCTATAACCTCCAATACTAAGCGTATCTATTCCAATTATTTTAATATTTTTCTTTATTAAATAATTAACTGCGCTTTCTCCTATATATGGCCATCTAAATATATATTCTGGAGTATTGTTTCTTTTCTTAGACCATCCTGTAAATATAAATAATATATCCTTATCATTAATATAATCATTATATTTCTCTAAATCTTCCCTTGTGATTTCTTCTGCTTCATTTTTATAAGTTAAATCTATCACAATTCCATCTCCAGATAAATCTTCTAAAGTATAATCATCTAATGATTTAGAATTTGGTATTATATGAAGAGGAAAATCAATATGAGTTCCTAAATGTGTATGCATACTTGTAATCAAATTAATAGTACTACCATTTCTAATCGAATTCTTTAAGTTTTCAATTTTGAAAGATGGTAAACCTGGATATGAAGGCATATCGGGAAACAATTCATGACTTAAATCAATAATCTTATAACGTTTATCCATAAAATCACAAAATTTATTATGAATTTGTATAGTATAAATATATAATTATTTTTTAAGAAGGAATATTGCTTATTTTCTAGCTTCATTTATAATTCTAAGAGCCTCTTTTGTTAATTCAGTTATTTTCATCATTTCTCCTTTATCTATTAACTCTTTCTTGCAAACCCAAGTTCCACCTACTGCCCATGATCCAGCTTTAATATATTCTGCTAAATTTCCTGTATTAACTCCTCCTAATGGAATAAATCTAGCTTTTGGAAATACAGCTTTTAAAGCTTTAATATGCTCTGGCCCACCTGAAGAAGCTGGGAAAATTTTCAATAAAAGTGGTAAATCTTCCATATCTATAATTTTACTTCCTTTAGCTTTAATTGCTATTTGTATAGCATTATTAACTTCTGTTGGTGTATAAACACCTGGACATACAATAATATTATTTTTAACACAATATGAAACTATTTTCTCATCTAAATGAGGAGAAACTATAAATCTTGCACCATTTTTTAATGCTTCTTTTGCTATTTTTAATGAAAAAACTGTACCTGCTCCAATTAGCATTTCTGGAAGATTCTTTTTTAAAATTTTTATAGCTTCCATCGCTTTTTCTGTACGCATAGTAATTTCAATTATATCTAAACCAGCATCAAGGAAAGCTTTACCAAGAGGAATGGCTTTTTCTGGATCTTCAATAACTACTACAGGTATCAATCCTTTTTCTTTAATTCTATCCAATTCTTTTTTAAACAACTTCATATTCGTATTTTAAAGAAAAATAAAATACTATATTAATTTTACTTTTTTATTAATTTATGGAAAAGCTTGATTAATAAAGCAGCTTCTGTATAAAGCCTATTCTCTGCCTGAATAAAAACAACAGATCTCTCGCTATCTATTACGTCTGAAGTAACTTCTTGTTCTCTATGAGCTGGAAGACAATGCATGAATATTGAATCTTTTTTTGATTTTTTAAAAAGCTCCATATTTACTTGATACTTAGGTAAGAAAATTGATAATTTTTTATTAGCTTCTTTTTCTTCACCCATTGAAATAAAAGTATCTGTATAAACTATATCAGCTTCATGAATTGCTTCTTCAGGTTCTCTTAAAATTTCTATCATCGATCCTGTTTTTAATGCTTCTTTTTTTGCAATTTCTAAAATTAATGGATTTGGCTCATATCCTTTTGGACAAGCTACAGAAATATTCATTCCAAATTTACTAGCCATTATTAATAAAGAATTACAAACATTGTTTCCATCACCAATGTATGATAATTTTAATCCAGAAAGTTTTCCTTTAGTTTCTAAAATAGTCATTGCATCTGCTAAAGCTTGACATGGATGTAATAAATTGCTTAAAGCATTTATCACAGGAATTGAACTATATTTAGCTAATTCAATTAATATTTCATGTTCATAAACTCTAGCTACTATAGCATCAAAATAGGCTGATAAAACTTTAGCTGTATCACTTATTGTTTCTCCTCTAGAAGTTTGAAGTTGACTCCATTCATAACTAAAAGATTTTCCTCCAAGTTTATTAATAGCAACTTCAAATGAAGCTCTAGTACGAGTTGAAGGTTTTTGAAATAATAAAACAATATATTTATCTTTTAAAGGTAAATCTTTAGGAAAACCATCTTTTTTAATTTTTAAAGCTAAATCTATTATTTCCATTATTTCTTCTTTACTATAATCAATTAAACTTAGAAAATCTCTTTTCATTTTTTACCTGATTTTAAAAATATTTATTATTATTTAAATATTTGATGAAAAATTAAAATTTATATAGAAGATTCCTATACTTACTTAATGTTGTTAAATAATTCATTAATACGACAAAATAAAAAACTTTATGAAGATAAAGTAATTAAAACAATACTTATTGTATTCTTACTCATGATAGCTAATTCAATTATTTTATGTAATACTGCATATAGCTCAAATTATAATGATGAAGAAAATTTTACGAGAATATATATTATTACTCAATATATCCTAATTAAACAAATAGAGAAAGATGAAAGCTTTACTAGAGTTTATATTATAAAAACTGATTTTGAATATTATTCCAAGACTAGTGAAACATATGTAAAAATAAGTAAGATAAAAGATAGCATAACTTTTCATAATTATAACTTAAGTTCAGAAAATGAATTTAAACATAACCGATTTCCTTTTAAAATCTTTTATTGGTTAACAACAACTAATTATAAACCATTTCGAAAACGTAAAAGATCAAAATTAGAAATATATACACAAATAATAGAATATCTACAATCAGACTTTCTTAATCTCAATGAAATCGCTTTTTATACTGGATTAAATTATAAGACTGCTAAAAAATATATTGAATTTTTACTCATGAATGAACTCATTGATATTATAAGTATTAAAGGAAAGAAATATTATAAAGCATCATTAAAAGGGATTCAATTTATTAAGTATTTTAAAGAAATTAATAGATTACTTAAGTACAAAAATAAATAATTTGCTTTTTAATATTTTTAAATATGTATTTAAAATACGTATGAAAAATCCGAAAAATTTATAAATTTTGTAAATTTTTTATAGCAATTGGAAGATATATGTTTATATCTAAATTTAAGACAAAAGGAGCTATATTTTTCATAATTGCTATTATTAGTATTTCCATACTCATAAATAATAGTACTTTTCCAACTTCTATTAATTCTATGGAAAAAGAAATCAAAGAGTATGGAATAATTCGAATGTATTTTCCCAATGGAACGATTGTTTATATAGAGTATGAAGCATTAAATAAAGAAGTGGGAAGAAATGGGAATGGAATAATATATGAAACAGTATCCGATTCTATAAAGATAATTAAGAAAGAGATTACGCATAATGCAAAAATTTTATCTCCTCAAATAATAGTTTATGGTTATAAAATATTTTATGGTAATCCTGCTAAAACATGGGTTTATAAACAAATATCTTTTGGTTATACTTTCCCTGGAATACCTGC
>CAZHGP010000028.1:0-4755 GCA_964532175.1 uncultured Nitrososphaeria archaeon | reverse complement strand
AAACATGGGTTTATAAACAAATATCTTTTGGTTATACTTTCCCTGGAATACCTGCTGTTACTCTTGGAGAAAATTTGGCTTATGGAGAATAGGGACATATTGAAGACCCAAATAATATCAATTCAGGCAGAAGTGTTACAACTACATACTTTTGGTTTAGAGCATATACTAATGATGCTGGTAATTGTGCAACGCATTTCATAGCCATATATTAAAATTAAAAAAGGACGTTACACCCAATTTAAAATTTTCTTAAAAACATTTTCTTCATTAAATTCCATTATATCATTTAATTCTTGACCATTCCCTAAAAACATAATTGGTTTTTTAGCTGCATAACCAACAGATATTATTGTTCCCCCTTTCACATCTGCATCTATTTTAGTTAAAATTATTCCATCTATTCCAACATATTTATCAAATTCTTTTATTTGTTGTATAATAGCATTTCCTGAAAGGGAATCACCTACATAGATTGTTAAATCTGGATTACTTACTCTTTTTATTTTCTTCATTTCTTCAAGTAAATTCCTATCTATTTCAGTTCTTCCTGCAGTATCTATTAAAACTACTGGAATTTCATTTGCTTTTGCACTATTAATTGCATCTATAGCAACAGATGCAGAATCATGACCATAACCTCTAGCAATAACTCTAATTTTTATTTTATCTGCAAGTTTTTTAAGTTGTTCGATTGCTCCAGCTCTAAAAGTATCGCTGCATGCTATAACAGATTCAAAACCATTCTTTAAAAGATAATTAGCTATTTTTACAACTGTTAATGTTTTTCCTCCACCATTTGGTCCAACGAATAATATTATTGTAGTTTTTCCAGATTTAATATTATTTTCTATTATTTTCTTAATAGTTTTTGATTCTTCAGGTTTAATAATAAAACTTTTAACTATTTCTTTTAAAACATTTTCCAATACTTCCTTTTTAGAAGAAAATCTTTTAATTTTTATTTTCTTTAAAGATGAAAGAGTTTCTTCAATTATTTTCTCCGCAGCTTCAACAGCAACTTCATTTTCTATTAAATATAATTTAAATTCTTCTAAATATTTTTTTGCATAATCTTCTGATATTTCACTTAATAAAATTTTTTCAGTTAAAAAATTAAAGGACTTCTTTAATCCATTGAACATTTTATTCTCTCTCAAGAGAAGCTCTTATTTCACTTGCTCTTGCAAGATATTCTCTAATCCTTTGTTGATAATTTGCTTTAAGTTTTTCAATAGAATTTTTCCTTTGTGTTATTATTTCTTTACCTTCTTCAAGAGTTTTTTCAATAACTACTCCTGCACCTACTGAAACATTTATTTTATTTAATTTAGGTATTTGTCCAGCTATAAAATTTCCACCACCTATAGGAATTAAAACATTAGCTACATCATTCAATTTTGAAAGTTCTTCTATTAAAGATAAAGCATTTTCATGTTCTTCTATAGCATTATCTAATGTAGCTATTCTAACTTGTAAATCTGCAATAGCTTGCTCTATTAAACGCAATTCTAAAGCAGCTCTTTCTTTTTCACTTATTTTATCTTCTTTCTTAGTAGCCATTTTTTCACCAATAAATAAATATAGAAAATTTCAACCTTATAAATATTAAAAAATATTCTAAATAAGATGTAAAGCTTGAGAAATAGCTAATGCTTCAGGCCCAATTGTTCTACTACCAACTATTGCCCCTTTTTCATTTGCTATTATTCCACTCCTTACATAAGTTACTCCACCATTTACTGTCCCTTCAAGAGAATCAACTTTTAATATTTCATTAATATTTTTTCTTTCTTCATTTGTTATATCTATATGAGTTAAAGCACCTAAATTTGTTGCAATTGCAATTGAACCTACATAATTTCTACCAGCAATAGTAGATTTTATTGTTTCTACTCCTAAAACATCACTAATTTCTTTCATTTCTTTTTTTGAAAATTCAGGACTTATTATTGCTCCATAATCATTTGCAAGTATTAAATTTCCTATAGCAGTAAGTTTTGATTTAATTTTTAAAATATTAATATCATGTAAAAATTTTGATATTCTATCTATTTCTTCATCATAAACAATATAAGGGAAAATTATTCCATTAGAATTTGCAGCAACAAATATTCCAATAAGTTGACTTCCATAAACAGTTGTTGATATACTTTTTACTCCCAATTCTTTTTCCCATTTAATAAGCTTATTTTGTTTTATTCCAGTAGGAACTATTATAAAATTTTTTGTAGCAACACAAAAAAGTCCTACTTCAGCACTTCCAAAAATATCATCAAGAATTATTCCCATTTTAATATTATTCCTCTTTTTCTTCTTTAGATTCTCCAATTAATTCTACTTTAACAATATTATCCTTATCTTTTTTCATTATAACTTTTATTCTTCTAGGAGGTTTCTCAATACCTCTAGACCAAATTAATTCATTAACTTTTTCAGATATTTTCACTTCTTCAGCTTTCATATGTTTTTTAGCAAAATCTCTAATAATTCTTATAGCTTTTTCAGCTCTTTTTTTCTTTGGTGCTTCCCAAACGTCTCTTAATGGAATAGTATATTCTCTTTCAAGAATAATTTCTTCTTTTTTACTCATTCAATATCATCTCTAAGGTTTTATTTTACTTCTTCTCCAATGTCTCCTTTTTTTATGAAATCTGAATCTTCCATGAGTTTTTGCTATAACCCATGCAGGAACAGCCCAGCTACGTTTTAAAGCTGAAGCAAGACGTTTTTTAATAGCTAAAGGAGTTTTTCCCATATTATCTCCTCTCGATCCTTATTTCTCTTTTTGATGGTATTAATTTACTTAAAATATCTTTTAATTGATCATCAGATAAAGGAGTAGGAATTTTTCCTGCTTGAGCTAATTGAATAAGATAAATTTCTATTTTATCAACTAATTCAGGTTTTACAAGTCTCATATTAGCTAATCTTTGTCTAGCTTCAGGAGTTAAAATAACTCTAAGTAAATTACTTCTTTCAATTCTTTCTTTTCTTTTTTCTTCTTCTTCAGCTAATTTTTGTTGTAATTCTAATAATTTCTTTTGTCTAATTTTTTCAAGCTCTTCATCCTCAGACACTTTTTACCCTCCTTTTTGATTCTTTAAGAATCATTTGAGCCATATTATCTAAGAAACTTCTTCCTTTAGGAGATAATACTCTACCTTTTTTATTAATTTTTTCAACTAATCCAGCTTTTTCTAATTGTTGAAGTGCTTTTCTAATTATACTTCCACTTCCTTTTCGAAAATGCGGAGGCTTTAAACCACGTCTTCTTTTTCCTCCATACATTTTTCTTAAGCGAGAAACGCCTATGGGTCCATGAATATAAATTTTTCTAAGTATTGAAGCACATCTAACATACCACCAATCAGGATTTGTTGGAGGCCTTTCTTTATGAACTCCAGTTTTTACAAATAAAGCCCATGAAGGTGGCTCAATAATCTTATTTTCTTTAAGATAATTAGCTATTTTATCGATTAATTCTTTTGAAGGAACATCAAAGATTGTAACCATAATCATCCCCAAAGCATTAATTGAGAAAGCTTTTATACTCATATAAAAACTCTTTTTAATTTTCCTTTTTTATAATCTCTTTATAAATATTTTAAAAATAATCTTCTTATTTTAAGTAAGAAGATTATTTTTTGATAATTATTCTACGATATGTTTTACATTTTTTACAAAATAAAACTATATGAGATTGTCTTTTGCTTTTTATTCTAAATCTAAATAATTTAGATGAAAGAAAAGGTGCACCGCATTTATGGCAATATAAAATTCTATATTTTCTTGGAATTCTAACTCTTGCTTTAGAACTAATCCTTCTAGCAATAGAAATTGCTTCTTCTGCAATTTCCATATCTTTTCCAATTTGTTTTAAAGCAAAATCAAATAAAATTTTAATTCTTGTAGCTGCTAATCTTTTAATATATTTATTATTCATCTATTTTTTACCTTGCTATTTAATAAACCATATTTAAATTTTAGAAAAATAAATATTTAAAATGAAAAATATGATTGAGAAAATTTTTCTTATATTTGTTGAAACAGCTTTAGAAATTGTTCCTATAGAAATACAAAATCATCCAGCAATAATATCTCTTGCAAGAAAAAGGAAAAAGAAAACTTCTGAAATACTTTTGGATAGATCATATCATCATAGTGCAATGAAAAAACTTAAAGAATCTTATAAAAGAGGGAGACCAGATATAATACATTTTTGTTTACTTGAAGCGTTGGGTTCTATATTATGTAAAATAGGAAAGTTGGAAGTATACGTTCATACAAGGGATGATTATGTAATATATGTAAATCCTGAAACACGTTTACCTAGAGTATATAATAGATTTATAGGTCTTATAGAACAACTATATAATATTAAAGAAATAAAAGCAAATGATAAAATTTTACTTAAAATTGAGAGAAAAAATTTATCTCAAATAATTAATGAAATAAAACCGGATGGAATTTTTGGGATGGATGAAAAAGGGATTCTTATTTCTCCAATGAAACTTTCAGAAAAAATCTTAGAATTTTCTAAACCAGCAATAATTATAGGAGCATTTCCAAGAGGAGAATATAGTGAAAATACTAAAAATATTATTGGAAAAAATGCTTATAGTATTTATCCAGAATCTTTAGAAACATGGATTATAACTTCTAGAATATTATCAGCGTTAGAAGAAAGAATCTATTATAAAAATTTATAAAAAACAAGAATATTTTTATTCATAATTAAGAGTGGTTTAATAT
>CAZHGP010000027.1:0-17224 GCA_964532175.1 uncultured Nitrososphaeria archaeon | reverse complement strand
TTACTTTTGCTAATCTACTTACTCTTTTAAGTATTGGGCTTTCTTTAACTTATATGACTACTAAAGTACCTAATTTTGCTCACGGATCTTTTGCAACTTTAGGAATATATATTGTTTTAACAATTACTGAATTATGGAAACTTAATCTATATATAAGTTTATTAATAGCGCCTTTTCTTGGAGGATTAGCTGCTTTAAGTTTATATAAACTTATATTAAAACCACTTATGAAAAGAGGAGCTTCGCTTGTTTCATTAATGATAGCTACTCTTGCTTTTGATTTAGTTTTATTAAGTTTTTTAAATATCTATGCAGATTATCTTACAAAAACATTCAAAATAAAATCTAGAGTTTTTAATCTTAGAGGTTATGATCTTAAAATTGGTGAATATCCTGCAATATTTCCGATATCTTTAATACTTTCTATATCATTAATAATCATTCTGCATTTATTACTTACAAAAACAAAATTTGGAATTTCTATGAGAGCAACAATAGAAAATCCTTCACTTGCAAGTGTTATGGGAATAAATACAGATCTGGTATATAGTACTTCATGGTTCATTGCAGGAAGTTTAGCAGGAATAGCTGGATGTCTTTTACCTATAAGATTTATTGGAAATCCTGATACTGGTACTACTATGATTGCGAGCATATTTGCAGCAAGTATTGTTGGAGGGCTTTTAAATATTTATGGAGCAATATTAGGAGGATACTTAATAGGATTAACAGAAGTACTTGGAACAAATTATTTAGCTATGTGGATTGGTTCATGGGTTATACCTTATAGACCTATAATTCCATTAATTGCAATGGTTATTACTTTATTATTGGCTCCTAAAGGATTATCTAGTATAAATTGGTATAAAATAATTAAAAAATTTAGGAGTGAGAAATAAAATGCTGCCTACTGAAATAATTTTTTTAATAGATTTATTGGCTTCTTTTTCAGTTTATCTTATAATATCTTTAAGTTTAAATTTAGAATTTGGTTATACAGGAGTACCAAATTTTGGGAAAGTTTTAGCTGTAGCAGGAGGGGCATTTGTTGTTGGAAGCATACCCGGAAGAATAATAGTTAATTTAATTAATGTAGATAAAAATTTAGACTATATAACAAATAATGCATTTATAATTACTCAAGTTACTAATGAATTAAAGAATAATATCCCATTATCTTTTTCAATTTTCATATTAAGCATTGTAATTGCAGCTATAGTGGGTGCTATACTAGGATTTATAGCTTCTTATCCAGCTATAAGACTTAGAGAGGATTATCTTGGAATAACTCTTCTTGCAATGGGAGAAGTTCTTAGAGTTATAGGAAATAACTATAGAGATTTAATAGGAGGTTCTCTTGGAGTACAAGTACCTGATCCATTTGCATGGATTGGTGGAGATTTAAGATTTACTATAACTACTTTATCAATGTTATTTATTGCAATACTTATTTTTATTTATGTAGAATTTTTAATAAGGTCTCCTTTAGGAAGGGCTTTAAGAGCTATTAGAGATAATGAAATAGCAGCCTCAGCATTAGGAAAACATATTCCAATGATTAGAATGAAAGTACTTATGGTTGGTTCAGCTTTAGGAGCAATTGGAGGAGCATTATATGCATTTTATACTTCAGCAGTGATAGCAGGAACGTATAATAGAGTTGATTGGACTTTTTGGCCATGGACAATGGTTTTACTTGGAGGAGCAGCAAATAATATAGGAGTTGCTTTAGGAACATTAATATTTGTTGGAGCTAGAAAACTTATAATTTTTTATAAAGGATTTTTTGCACCTTATTTACCATTTGATGTTGTATGGCTTGATATGCTTTTATTAGGAATCGTATTAATTTTAGTTCTCATGTTTAAGCCTGAAGGAATCATTCCAGAAAAACCTACATATACCATAAAAGTTAATCATATTAGGAAAATTATAGAAAATAGGAAGAAAGTCTAATTAAATTCACTTGCTTATATTAGCAATTTTTCCATTAGTTAATTTTAATAAATCTTTAGTATTTATTTCTAATAAAGCATTTATAGCTCCTCCACCACCATATACTTTATCAAAATTAAGTACTTTAGGATCAATTATTGTTTTTATTGGATTTTTAAATCCAAATGGAGGAGTTGCACCAATATCATAACCAGTAAATTTTTTAACTTCAATAGGATTTGCTAATCTTACTTCTTTAACTTCACATTCTTTAGCTAATTTCTTTATATCAATTTTTTTATCTCCTGTGACTATCGCTAAAATGGGCGAACCTTTATCATCTATAAAAACCATACTTTTAATTATTCTTTCACGAGAAATACCTAAAACATTTTCAGCTTCGCTAACAGTTGTAGTAGGTTTATCAAAAATTATTATTCTAGCATTAACACCTTTATTTTTTAAATATAATTCTAAATCTTTTTCAGACATTGACATTATTATCTTAAAAATATTTTTTTAAAATATAAATAAAATTTTCTATTTTAAGTATATCTTAATAGTTAAATAAGTTGATATAAATAAACCCTATGAATTCTTGGACTATATTTTATTTTAACTTCCTCGATAATTTTTGGTTTTAAACCTTTTATTGGAAAATCATGGCAAATTATACGTGAACCATTTAAAAGCATTTGCATTAATTTTGGCTTTAAAAATTCTATTGCTTTTGGAGTTAAATAAATTGTTAGAATATTTGCTTTACTAAAATCGTATTTAAAAAAATCTTCATGAATAACTTTTGCATTATTTAATTTTTCTTCAATAATTTTTTTATTAGTATAATTAACGAGTAATGGATTAATTTCAATACCAATGCTTTTACATCCATACTCTTTAGATGCATATCTAATGATTCTTCCATCTCCACATCCAAGATCTATAAGCAATTCATTGGGTTTAGGATTAGCTAATTCTATCATTTTCTTAACAACTTCAATAGGAGTAGGTACAAATGGTATAGGAATTTTGAAAGATTTAAAAAGATAATTTTTCTTGTATTCACTCATTCTAAAATAGAAATATTATTAATATAATGTAACGTATAAATTTTTCTAAAAAAGAATATTTATTTTAGCCTTTTATTATATGAGATTCAAAAGGTTTATATAATTCAGAAGCTTTACCTACTAATAAAACTTTTCTAGTTCTTAAATAAAGTATTAAAGGAATTGGAAAAATATTAAATATGCTAGCTATAAAGAATATTGTTGCTCCTCCAAAATTATACCAAGCATATGAGCTAATTAATGGTGAAAAACATGTTGCTAATCCTATAAATGTGTCAGCTGAGCCTGAAACAGTAGCTATATATTCTTGTGGAACATATTTTGTTAATAAGTATCTTCTAGCTGGAAGATCTAATGCAATAGATAAGCCAAATAAAAATAATATTAAAGTAGCCATATAAAAACCATTTGAGAAAGCATAGAATACATATATAATACTTACTGTGATCACATGTATTAATAATGTAATACTACCACCAATTTTATCTATTAATGTTCCAATTGGAATTTGAATTAATAATGATCCTAGATTCTGCATTCCAATCATTAATCCAATTTGTTCTTCATTTAAAGCTAAATAATGTTTTGCATATAATGCAATATAAGGTATTGCTATGAAAGCTGAAAAATCATGTAACATAAGTGATAATGTTAAAATTCTAAGTCTATTATCCTTAAACATTGTTGATAAAAATTTTATTACATAAATTTTCTCTTCTTTATTTTTCTCTTTAGGAATAAAAATTAGAAGGAAAATAAATGCTATTGATAAAATAAATATACAAATATTATTTAAACCATTATATTTAAAATAGCTTACTATAAAACCTGAAAGAATAGAACCAATGATAGTAGTTAATCTTATTAAAAAATAATATTTTGCTAATGCTTTTCCTCTATCAGTAATTTTACTAAAATAAGATATTATAGATATGCTTGTTTGAGTATAAATACTTAAAGCTAAACTAATTAAAATAGTTATTAAAAATATTGCATAAAATTGATTTAAATAATTCATTGAAGCTATTGAAAATATTAAAATTATTGTAGCTATACCTAAAGATTTTTTCCAATCAATTTCATCTACAACAATGCCTATTGGTAAAGAAAGAAGCATTGGAATTATAGATATCAAAGAATTTATTAATCCTGCTTCACTTGATGAAAAACCAATGTTATTTAAAAATAATGGAAAAAGAGTTTGCCACATAGAATTTGTTAAAGAAATTATAGAATAGAATAAGAAAAAATTAATTAAAAAATTTTTAGTAATTTTATATTTTAATGAAAAAAGGTTTTCAATCATTTTTATGGGAAAATTTAATAAAAAAGGATATTTAAAAAGCTTATGATAATTAAAAAATTAATTTATTTTTGAAAAATATAAAGAAAAATAATAAAAGTTAATATTTAAGAAGAAAAATAAATAAAAAAGCTTGAAGAAAGGAAAAAAATGTTATAATTGTTTTAAAAATAGAAATAAATTAGCTATTGATAAAATATTATCAACAATTATTTTAATTTCTTTTACTATAATTTTAAGTTTTATAGTCATTTTCTATGCTCAAAATATAATTAGTTTATTTACAGGCTTTGAAAGTATAAAAATAGAAAGTGTTTGGGTTAAAGATAGTGTAAACAATAGAACAGCTTTAGTAGTTATATTAAGAAATGATGGTTATACAACAGTTATTATAAAAGATGTATTTATTAATAATAAAGAATATAAGAATTTTTCTCCTGAAGCATATGTAGCAATATACTTTTTAGATAGAGTCAATATACTTGATCCAAAAGATCCATCTACATATGCTAAAATTGGATCAAAAGAAAATGCATGGGTAATTGTTAGTATTCCAAAAGAAAAAATATTTTCTAAACAAAAAATAGAGTTAAGAATTAAAACTGAATTTTCAGAATATCCTGTTTTTATAGAATTGAATGCATAATTATATTCTTTTGAAAAAATCATTCTTCCAAAGCTTTTAATATTCTTTCTCCATATTTCTCCTTAAATTTTTTAAAATTATTTATATTTTCATATTGTTTAAATGGTAAACATTTACTAAGTTTAGTTTCACCAATTAAAACTTTAATAGCAAAAGCTAAGCAATTTTCTTCACCACATTTTTTACAATTTGTTTTTGGAAGATAATTATAAAGTTCATATGCTGTTAACTTACTCCATGCTTCAAGTTCTTTTCTTTCTGGAGGACCAAAATTTTCTAATTCTACATATGCTTCATCTATTATTCCTTTTATGTATTTAAGAATTTTTTCAGCTTCTTCAAAACTTTCAGCACAAAAAGTTATTTTTCCAGAAGAATATATTCCAATAAGTTTATTAAACATTTTTAATGTTAAACTTTTCCAAGCTTCTGAATAATTTGCTTTACTTGGAGGGAATTTTAAAGCTAGAATTTCTATTATTCCTTCTAAGCTTTTAGGAGAAAATGCTTCAATTACTATATTATTTGGATTTACTAAACATTTATCTTTTAAAGTTTGAATCGTGAAACCTTCTATTATTTTAGAAGACATAATCCTTTTTATAAATGAAAAACGGCAGGTATTAAACATTTTTTTAAAAAGAAAAATAAAAAAGCATAGTAAAAACTGAAAAATCAAGAATCTTAATCTTTAATAGAAAAAGATGTTAAGTATATTCTCTACATTTTCTACAATAGTATTTTTTAAGATGTGGTATGTAAATTGTTTCTCCACCACAAATATAGCATTTAGGGGAAGTTTCAGCTCCAGTTATTAAAGTAGGCATTTTTTTACCAGTTGTAATATTAAATACATAGTAATTTGAGAGAAAAGCAAATATTGAAGAGAAGAGAAAATAATAAAAACCAATTGAAAATAATTGAAATAATTTAAAGAATGAAAAATCAATATGATATAAAACTAAGATTATATAAAGAAGAATTCCTAATAAACTTATTACTCCACCAATTTTACCTATAAAAATAGAAATAGGTATACTAATAATTATAAAAATAAAAACAATAAATAAAATAATGTAAGTTGCAACTTTTTCAGATGCCAAAATTTGTTCCATATTAAATAAAAAGAAAATTATAGAATTAATAATTGGAGATCGAATTTCCTCATAAGTAGTTATCGAAGTTCCTAATGGAAGAAAAATACCACTAATTATTAAAAGGCCACTTACTAAGCCAAATAAATGAATCTTCATCTTTTTAATACTAATAATTATTAGTTAAATGTTTTTTATAAACTTTTTAAAAAATAGAGGAAAAAATAAATAATAAATCTATTTTAAAGCATTATTTTTTTAATAGTATTAATATATTTTATTTCCTTTAAAATACTTTTTAATGATAATTGAGAAAGAATAGACGGTTCTCTAAAACAATCTAATAAACATTCATTACAATTAATATTTTTTAAAAAGAAGCTTTTTTCATTATTTAAAATATTGAATAATTTATTTTTTAAAAAGCATGGATATACGTCTCCTTTCCAATCTATGTAAAAAACATCTTCTCCTCCTTTACAATAAAATTTTGAATTTTTATTATTATAAAAATTAATTATATCTTCAAGATAAATTGAAGAATTTGCTATATCATAACCAATTTTTTTAAGAAATATTATTTTTTCAATTATTTTTTTAAGATTACGATTTGGATAAGGCTCTTTAAGTTTATAAGTAGTAGCATTAACAATTGATGGATAACAAAAACCTATCGGAATTCCAAGATGATTATTAACATATTTTACAATATTTATAATATTATTTTCATTTAAATAAGGATTAATATAAGTTGATGCATAAACTCTTGCTCCAAGTTTTTTTGCTATTCTTATAGTATTTTTTTGTTTTTCAAGAATTCCATTATATTTTCTTATATATTCACTTATAGCTGGATCCCAATGATCTATTGAAACAGATAAAGTATAAAGGCCTGCTTCAATTAATTCTTTAAGCATTTTAGATGAAATTGTTCCATTGGTTGTTAAAGAAGTAACAAGGTCAAGATCATTAGCATACTCAACCATTTTAATAACATCTTTATTAAGACTTGGTTCTCCTCCTGTAAAATAAACTATTAAAAAACCTTTTTCATTTAAAAAATCAAGTATTTTTTTAGAATCATTAAAACTTATGCTTTCAGGCTTATTTTTATACATATTACACATAATGCATCTACAATTGCATACAGTAGTTATAGCAAAGATAGCTGTTTTTCTATAACCTTTTAAAAATCTTGAGGCGATTTTTTTAAAATTAACCAATATTTATCACTTTTCCTAATTTAAATTAAATATTCTCCATCTTCATTAAATAAATATTTTAAAAAATATTTAAATATATTTTCTTAAATACAATTGAATTATATGAGTGAAAAAGTAAAATTTGGATTAATTATACCTCAAGGTTGGTTTATAGATCTCCCTCCAGAATTATCTCCTATAGAACAATTTGAATTAATTAAGAAATATGCTATTGAAGCTGAAGAAATTGGATACGATTCTATATGGTTCTTTGATCATTTTCATACTGTACCTAGAATTGAATATAAATCTGTTTTTGAATGTTGGACAACTCTTACAGCATTAGCAATGTGCACAAAAAAAGTTGGATTAGGACAAATTGTTACTTGTAATTATTATAGACAACCAACAGTATTAGCTAAAATGGCTTCTATATTAGATGTGATTTCTAAAGGGAGACTTGAATTTGGAATAGGAGCTGGATGGTATGAGCATGAATTTTATGGATATGGTTTTGATTTTCCAAAACCATCAATAAGAATAGGAATGTTAGAAGAAGCTGTTCAAATAATAAAACTTATGTGGACTCAAGATAAAGTTGATTTTAATGGAAAGTATTATAAAATAAAGAATGGAATTAATTTCCCAAAACCAATTCAAAAACCTCATCCACCTATATTAATTGGTGGAAGAGGAGAGAAACTTACATTAAAAGTTATAGCAAAACATGCTAATAGATTTAATGTTCCACATGCTTCTATAGAAGAATATGAAAGAAAATTGCTTATACTTAAAGAACATTGTTTAAAAGTTGGAAGGAATTTTAATGATATAGAGAAAACTCTTAGAGCAGATATTATCATAGGATTGGATGAAAAAGAAATTAGAAAAATAAAAGAAAGAATTATAAAAGATGGAAGAAATAAGAAATATATTTCTGGAGAAAAATGGGAAGATATTCCAGAAGAAGAATATTTTAATTCAAGGATTATTGGAACTCCTGAAGAATGTATTGAAAAAATAAAAGAATATATTAAGCTTGGAGTAGATTATTTTATTTTATATTTTCCATATATGGTAGAGAATAATTCGCATGTTTTATTTGCTAAAGAAGTTATTCCAAAGTTTAAATGAAGTTAAAAATATGGCATCATACTCCAAGTAAATATAGAAGCTAAACTTGAAAGGAATATTAAAAGTTGTATTATTGTAATTATTAAAGCTTTTACTTCATCAACTTTAAAGAAAGATTTAGCTGAAAGCCATGTGTAATAATAACTCCATCCATTTATTAAGAAAACAATCAAACCACCTAATGCTCCTAAAAAGCTCCAAGGGATAATATTTAAAATGGATGGAGTAGAGGCAAATGCAAAACCCATTGCAAGAGGTGCTATTAAAGGAAGATCAATTTTAATTTCTTTTTTAGTTAAATATTGACCAATTATAAATGAAATGATTGTTAATATAGCCCATACAATTACATTAATTATTGGACTAAGTATTAATGTACCTATTATCATTCCAATAATTGCAATAGTTCTAAATGGAAATAATCCAGTAAATAACCATGGAGAAAAAGCAAGCGAAATAGCAGTACCTATTGCAGAAATGAAGGCAATAATTGCAACATATATTGCACCAGTAATTAATCCAGGATTTTCAGCCATTATATCTTCAAGTGATTTTTGTGCTTTCATTGGTTCTAATAAAAGGCTTTTTGCTTTTAATATCATGTAATTAATATCTATTTTTCCAAGACCTTTAACTTCAAACATGAAAATATTAAGAAAAATAAATATATAAACTTTTATTTTAGAAAACTTTAATCATTGTTTTCTAGTTTTTTCAATCCTTTTACCTATTAATATTGTTAATTCCATTAAAATGAAAATAGGCACAAATAAAATCATATCACTTACTATTGTAGGATCTGCTGTTAAAATAGCTAAAGCAATAAGTATAGCTGCATAAAGATATTTTCTATTCTTTGAAAAATATTCTGTTTTTACAATACCAAACTTTATTAAAGTAATTATGAATATTGGGAAAGTAAATGCTAAACCACATACAAATATTCCTCCTATAACTATTGAGAAAAAACTTGAAAAACTATATTGAGGCTCTAAATTTAATAATTTTGCTGAAAGAATAAGGATTCTCATTGTTATTGGCATTACGAATAAATATCCAAATACGACTCCGAATATAAATAAAGATGTGAAAGATATCGTTAATTTGTGTAAGAATTTTCTTTCATGTTCATAAAGTGCTGGATTAATAAATTTATATGTTTCATAAAATATTATTGGCATACTTAAAGATATTCCAATAATTAAAGATGAAACAATGTATATCTCAAGCGGATCCATTAAACCTATAGGAATTAATTTAACATTAGATGGTAAAAAATCTTTCATAACTTTATTAATTACAAACGTTGTTAATGTAGGATACCATGGATTTGTAGCTGATATATTTATTGAAAAAATATCAATTGGAAAAAGCATAGATATTAATGTAGCAATAATTATTGAATAAAAAATTCTTTTAAGTCTAGTTAATAGTTCTCTTGTATGCTCCCAGAAAGTCATCTCCTTAGTATTTTTATTCATACATAAGCCTCGAAAAAATTAAGAAATAAATTTATTTCTCTTTCTCTGCTTTTTTAGACATTTCATCCAAAATTTCTTTAATAGATTTTCCTTCAGTATCTATTCCCATTTTTTTAGCTGCTTCAATAATTGCTTCATTTTCAGATGTTTTTTCTAATTTTTTTTCTGAAGTTTTCTCAGATTCACTACTAGCTTTCTTGAATTCTCTTACAGCTTCACCTAATCCTTTAGCAACGTCTCTAATTCTTGAACCCCCAAATATTAATATCAAAATTACTATAATTAATATTAATTCAGGCCAACCTAAGCCAATCAACCTTTTCCACCTCTAATTTGATAAGAAATACAAGCTTTTAACCTTTACTCTCTTCTTTATTAATTTTAACTTTTTCTTCTATCTCATTCATGATTGTTTGAATATCTTTTCCTTCAGTAGATATTCCTAATTTTTTAGCTAATTGTATAATCAAATTTTCATCTTCTTTACTTTTTTCAGAAACATTATTAACTGGAGGAGTAACTTGAGGGGGGCTAGTTTGAGGGATAGCTTGAGAAGTAGTTTGAGGAATAGGTTCTTCAACAGTTTTTTGAAGCTCTTCACTAGCTTTCTTAAATTCTCTAAAAGCTTCACCTAAGGTACGTGCTATTTCAGGCATTTTACTTGGACCAAAAATAAGCAATAGTATGACTAGTATTAATACGATTTCAGGCCAACCTAACATAAAAATAATTTTCTTAATCTAACTTATAAGTATTTCCAAGTTTATTTATTTTAAAGAATAAGTAATGAAGAAATTTGACATTTAATATTAGTTGTTTTTTTAAGATTTTCTATCGCATCTTTTGTAGATATAAGAGTAAATATTCCAGCAGGTTTAGCTTTAGCTTTCTCAATTAATTTTATTAAACCATTTATAGTTACACCTGTTCTTATTATGTCATCAACTATTAAAACTAAATCATCTTTTTTTATAGAATCTTTTGGAATATAGAAAAATTTTCCAACACTAGGTGAAACAATACTTTTTTCTTCAATAAATTCATCTACTCCAAGTTCTTTCTGCTTTTTTGCTATTATTACATCTACTCCAAATTCATTTCCAATTTGTACAGCTAAAGGTATACCATTTGTTTCAACTGTTAAAATTTTATCTATATCAATTATTTCAAATTCATGAAAAACAGTTTTACCAACAATTTTTTGAAGCATTGTATCATGAACTAAAGATGATAAATCGAAAATTCCATTTTCTTTAATTTTAATTTTAGATTTAATCATTTCAATCAAATATTCTTCTTTAAAGAAACTAAGTATTTTATCAGCTCTTTCAATATTTGGAAGAACATGCCCATTTATATATCTGCTTATAACAGGTATTGGTAAATCTAACATTTTTGAAAGTTCATTATAAGAATATTCCTTTTTTAATAATTGCAAAATCTCTATTGCAAAAATTTTTTTCTTTGTTTCAGATAATTTAGTCATTTTTACTCCATCTTTAACAAGATTTTAGAATATAAGAAAGAATAAAAACATTAAATTAAATAGGAAAAGATAAACCATATTTATTATAGAAAATAATTTCACTTAATTTCTTTCTATTCTTATTCTTTTTCTCTAAAGGATAACCTATTGGAAGAATAGCTTCTAAACTATAATTGTAAGGTATTTTTAATATTCTTTTTAAAAATTCAGTATTAGATGGAGTATAAGTTAAAGTTGCTAATCCAATTTCTTCTATTGCTAAAAGCATATAACCAATCGCTATCCATGTTGATTCTTTATAATATGGAAATTTTTTATTAGAAATTACAACTATTAAATAAGGTGCTTCTAATAAAAAAGGCTTAGAGTAACTTATTTTATTATTTTTAAGCCAATTCTTTAACCATTTAGGAGCTTTTTTATGAAAATTTTTCTCAATTTTCTCACATATTTTTCTAATATTTTTCTTTAATTTCAAATCATCTATAATTATAAATCTCCAAGGTTGAGTATTAGCACCTGAAGGAGCTTGTCTAGCAACTTCTAGAATTCTTAAAATTTCTTTAAAACTTATTTTCTTTTTAGAAAATTTCCTTATAGAAACTCTTTTAGTTGCTAATTCTAAAATAAAAGATTTTTCCAATTTTTCCCCTCCATATTTTTAAACTATTTGTTTTTAAAAAAATAAGAATATATCTTATATATTTTAACAAAAAGTAGATTATTTTACATATAAATGATAAAAAAAGTTTTAATAGATAAATTTATAATTATATAAGTAAAGAAAAAGGTGTTTAAAAATGAAAGAATTAATCGAAATGTGGAAACATACAAGAATTGTTTCTTTCTTTATTCTTAGTACTGCTCTTTATGCTGTTTTTCTATGGATCTTTGCACAATTACCTGTATGGATTATTCCAGGAGTAACATCTTTAAGACCAGCCAATGCTATACCAATTGTATGTAGTTTACTATTTGGTCCAGCAGCTGCATGGGGAACAGCTTTTGGAAACTTAATTGGATACGATTTAATGTCTGGAGCATTAACTATTGGAAGTATAGGAGGATTTATTGGAAACTTTGTAATGGGACTTGTGCCATACTATGTTTGGAGAAGAATATTTAAAGAGCCACCACATTGTAAAAATTTAAAAAGTTTAGCTGCATTTGAACTTGTAAACTTGCTCCATGCATCTTCATGTGGATTTGTAATAGCTTTTTGGACAGAACTTGTTGGATTTGTGCCATTTACGCCAATAGCATTTATAATTACTTTCAACAATTTCTTACATGCAGCCATTATAAGCCCTATATTAATGGGTTTATTCTATGATAGAGCTGTAAAAGCAGGGTGGCTTTGGACAGATATAATGTCAGGATATACATATACTCCAAAAGAAGTAAAAAGCCATCATAAAATAGGGTTCTTATTAACAATAATAGGTGGAATCGTTGGAGATTTTGTATGCATTATACTTGGCTTAGGATTGGGACAACCATTACTATTTGGTCCTGGATTGATATTTGTTGGAACACCATTAATTGCAACTGGATTAGTTTTTTTACTAATATTCATTGTTGGAATAGCTTTACTTTCAAAAGATTAGTAAATAAATTTATTCCCCTCTTTATTTTTTAAAATAAGAATAAGATGAGGATTTTAAATGGATATAATAAGTATTAAAGATCTTTATGTAAAATATAGAATGGCAAAAAAATATGCATTGGAAGGAATAAATTTAAATGTAAAATTAGGAGAATCCATTGGAATAATAGGTCCAACTGGAGCTGGAAAAAGCACTTTATGTGCATGTATAGCAGGATTAGTGCCTAATTTAGTTAAATGTGATGAATTCAATGGAGAAGTAATTGTTAATGGATTGAATACTAAAGAGAAAAGTGTAGCAGAAATATGTCAACATGTAGGGATAGTCTTTCAAGATTATGAATCACAATTGTTTAGAACAACTGTTCTTTTAGAAGTTGCGTTCGGTCCTGAAAATCTTGGGCTTGATATAGAAGAAATAAAAGAAAGAGTTGAAAATGCTTTAAAATGGACTAGACTTATAGGAATGGAGAAAAAATATACTTTTGCTTTAAGTGGTGGTCAAAAACAAAGATTAGCAATAGCATCTGTTTTAAGCATGCTTCCAAGCATATTAGTTTTAGATGAAGCTACTTCAGATTTAGACCCAATAGGAAAATATGAAATATATGAAATAGTAAAAAATCTTAAAAAAGAAAAACCAATAACATTAGTAATGGTTGACCATCATTTAGATAGAATAACAGAAATAGTTGATAGAGTAATAGTTTTAAATAATGGAAAAATAATTTATGATGGAAAACCTAGAGAAATTTTCTCAAAAGTTGATGAATTGATTGAGATGGGATTAGCTCCACCTCAAGTAACTGAATTTTTTCATAAAATGAATTATAATAAAGAATACCCTCTTAATATTCAAGAAGCAATAATGAATACTCCTTCAAAATGGAAAGTAAAACCATTGATTGAGAAAGAAGTAAAAAAATATTCAAATATTCCAGCAATAGAAGTGATAGATGTTTGGCATTCATACGAACCAAACATATGGGCCTTAAAAAATATAAATTTAAAAATATACGATGGAGAATTTATTGGTTTAATAGGACAGAATGGAAGTGGAAAAACAACATTAGCACATTTAATAGCTGGAATAATGAGCCCTACGAAAGGGAAGATAAAACTATTTGGTGAAGATGTAACAAAGCAAACAATACTTAAACGTGGAAGAATAGTTGGATATGTTTTTCAAAATCCTGATTATCAAATATTTTCAAATACTGTTAAAGAAGAGCTTGAATTTGGACCATTGCAATTAAAGTTGTCAAGAGAAGAAATTGAAAAAAGAGTGAAACATGTAATGAAAGTACTTAATATTGAAGATATTGCTAATGAAGATCCATTCTTTTTAAATAAAGCAAATAGACAAAGAGTAGCTGTAGGATCTGTTCTTACATTAAATCCAAAAATAATTATTTTAGATGAACCTACAACAGGTCTTAGTCCAGGAGAAACAAGGAAGATAATGGAACTCGCTAAAGATTTAAATAATATGGGTGTAACAGTAATTACAATAACTCATGATATGTGGGTTGTAGCTGAATATTGTGAAAGAACAATAGTTTTGCATCAAGGAGAAATAAAGATGAATGATTCTACAAGAAATGTTTTCTCGAAAATTGATGAACTTGAAAAATATTTCTTAAAACCACCGCAAATAACAGAATATTCTATAAAAAAATTTGGTCAGCCGTTTTTAAGTGTAAAAGAGATCATTTCTTATATAAATATAGGGGAGGATAAAAATGCCTAAATATGCATTATATGTAGAAAAAGAATCCATAATTCATAAAATAGATCCTAGAGCTAAGCTTTCATGGGTTTTATGCGTTTTTATATGGTCTATGACTTTTAATGATCCATTATGGACATTAATGATTTTTATAATAGTCTTTTCAATAGGTTTAATTTCAAAAACACTTAAAGAATTTAAATTTGCTTATCCTGGAATGATTTCTTTATTTATAATGTGCTTAATTCTTTGGCCTTTATTTAGGAGAATTGGAAATATAATAATTTTTGAATTTGGACCATTAATATTTTATAAAGAAGCTTTCCTTTATGCTTTAGCTGTTGGAATAAGACTTTGTGCAATGATTTTAGCTGGATTAATTTTTTTAGCAACAACAAAAGTTGAAGATTTAGAAGTAGGACTTGTTAAAATTGGATTACCATATTCAATTGCATTTGGTATTTCAGGAGTATTTAGATTTATACCAACTCTTTTAGGAGATGGCCAATTGATTCTTTCAGCACAAGAGGCAAGAGGGTTGGATTTAAGGTCAGGATCAATTTTTTCAAAACTTAGAAAAGCAGTACCAATAATAGCACCTTTATTAGTAACTACTTTTAGGAGAACTGGGGAATTAGCAATGGCTATGGAATCAAGAGGATTTAGTATAAGAGGAAAAAGAACTTCAATAATTCAAATAAAATTTATTAAAAAAGATTATTTATTCACTATTTTCAGTATAATTTTAACAATTATATTTATAGTACTTAGGATTATTGGATATGGAGCAATTATTCCGCAAGTTCTTTAAAAAATAAAAATAATTTTATAATACAAGTTTTTCTAAAATGCTTAATTTTTCTCTATAAGCAATTTCACTTTCTTTAAATTCACGAAACATTTTAAGAAATTCTGATCCTCTATTAGTTGTTTTATACTTCTTCTCATTAGGATTATATTCTAAAAGTTTTTTATCTATTAAGAAATTCAAATATTTTTTAAGTTGATCAAAACTTAAATTAGCTAAGTACATTATTCTAGTTTTTTTAGCTCCATCTTTAGCAATTTCTAAAATATTTGCAATAATTTCTATGCTACTTCTATTTTTACGAATGGAATTATTCTTTAAGATAGGGACATTCATTTCTATAAAATTATTTCTATATAAGTATATGAACTTTTCTGTTATTTTTCACAAAAAATAAAAGAAAAATTTGTGAATTTTCCAATAAAAATCACATTGTTTAAATGTGCTATATTAAAAAGAATAGAAAAATTGTGAAAATAAAACAATTTTTATTTAATAAAATTGTTATTATTATATATCTTCTGAGGAGCTTTATGTATTACTGTTAGAATATTTATAAATTATTATCAAATTAAAAAGATCATTGTTTATTATTTTTGAAAAATAAAAACTTTTATAAAATAAATGAGATTAAAATTGTTCAATTTAGTTCATTATTGTTTATTTAATTTTATTATTTTTTAACACTTTAATTAAAAAGTTCAAGGAGAAAATGAATGTTTCGTATAGAAAAACTTATATAAGCTTATATATGATTTAGAAGTAAATAATAGAGTGATGAAAATTGTCAATAATTGTTCCAAATAATAAAAAAGAAAAAATAGAATTAGAGCCTACATATAAACTTATTGAAGCAATAAAAAAATATGGACCAAGAAATTTTTCATTACTATCTAGAGTAACAGGAATACCAGTAGAAACAATAAGATATAAAATATGCAAACAATTTAAAGAAAAAGGCATAGGAGTACATTTAGGAATAGATTATAATAAACTTGCTTTAGTTAGAACATGGGCAAAATTAGAATTTCAAGAAAACTTTTTACAATATGCTGAAAAATTCTTATGGAAACTTTCAGAAATTGGTTATTTAATATATTATGCAAGCACATTGCCTTATAATGAATATTATGCAATGTTTGCTATACCAACAAGATATAGAAAAGAATATAGAAATTTCTTAGACTCATTAATAGAAGAAGGAATACTTAATAATTATTATGCATACGAATTAACATCTTCTAGACATCTTTCTTTAAATGCAAAATACTTTGATTTTGATAATTGGGAATGGAAAATTGACTGGAATAATTTAGAATCACCAGATATAAATGTTGAACAACCATTCGAAAGTGAACCATTAAAAGATCCTCTTGTAGATTATCAAGATTTGCTTATACTTAAAGAGTTACAAATAAATTCATTGAGGTCACTTTCAGAAATTGCCATAAACTTAAACATGAATCCTAGAACAGTACTTTATCATTTTAATGAACACATTGTAAGAAGAGGAATAATAAATCAATATTATATAAAATGGTGGTATAAAAAAATATCTGAAGAAGAAAAAGTATCATTAATACTTCAAGTCTATGATGTAAACGAGAAAGAAATAAGAATTCTAAAAGAAGAAGTTGAAAAACTTCCATTTACATTCTTTGATGCTTATTCGATTGAGAATAGATTCTATATTGCACAACAGCTCTTACCTGCAATTCATATAAATAATA
>CAZHGP010000026.1:3818-18855 GCA_964532175.1 uncultured Nitrososphaeria archaeon | reverse complement strand
CCAATATGAGAAGGAATGAACTTCTATAAATTCAAAATGGTTGATTTAAAACATTATTGATATTAAATGTCGACGAAAATATAATCTCAAAAGGCTCAGATAAGAGAAAATAAACTCGTTTTTCTGCGGAAAATTTATGAATTTAAATTAAGAAAAAGACATTTTCATTTTTATAGAAATAAAGTTTAATCATTTATTAAAAAAAATATCAAATTATTTTTAAAAATAATCAGTTTAAAACATAAAACTTATATATTTCAACCTAATATTCTATATACGCTATTAAGGTGATGAAAAATGAATAAAAATTATAAAAAAGCTATAACAAAAGTTCAAGCAGCAATAATAGCAGTAGTATTGATAATAGTGATTATAATTGGAGTGTATGCATATTTTACAATACTTGCTCCTCCAAAAGTTGAAATGAAAGTAGCTGCATGGGGATCATTTGCTGTAGCTATGAAAGATTTAGCAAGCAAATTTATGGAAAAATATCCGGGAATAAAAATTGAAGTAGTAACCTATGATTGGGATACTATGAGAGAGAAACTTTTTTATGATATATCTGTTAAAGGAGGAGAATTTGAAATATACTTTTGGGACTGTATATGGACTGGGACATTCGCTCCTCATGTCTATACATGGGATGAATTAAAGAGTAAATATCCTGATGCCGAAATACTTACAAAAAGTGATTATGACGACCTCATACCAACTATTGATAGACAATATGCTTTTTGGGAGGGGAAACGTATTGGAGTTGTTTATGCTGCAAATGTAATGCCTTTATTCTATAGAAAAGATCTTATTGAAAATCCATCAATAAAAGAACATTATAAAAAATGGGTATCAGAACATATGAGTGAACTTACATCGCTAATTGCAAAATTTGGTTTGAAAGAAGAGATACCTAAAGAAATGAAAGTACCTGAAACACTTACAGATTTCTTAGTAATTGGAAGATATTTCACTAAAAGTATAAATCCAGATTCACCTGTAGATTATGGAGTAGCAATAGTAGGTAAAAGAACACATGTAATATTCTGGCAATATTTACCATTTTTTGCCGTATGGAGAACCACATCTGAAGGGATTAAAAAATTTGGTGAAGTTAAAATGCCATGGGGACATTATTTCACAGCTGATGGGAAACCAGCATTTGATCCAGCTCTTGGAAATGAAGGAATACAAGCACTTGAATATTATAAAGAAATCACAAAATATGCGCCTAGTCCATACGAAGCAGATTATCCAGAAGCTTTAGAAGCTTTTGGTAAAGGTAAAGCAGCCCTTCTACCACTATGGGCAAGTGCTGGAATAGAACTTATAGATCAAGCAGAAAAATATCATCCAGAAGTAGCTGGTAAAGTTGCTGCAACAAAACATCCTGGAGGTTTAGGATGTGATGGAACATGGCAAATAGGTGTAAGTAAATATGCAAAACATCCTAAAGAGGCTTGGATGTTTATACAATTCTGTACTCTTGCAGATTCTCAAAAAGTTTCATGGGAAGTAGGACAAGTATTTCCATCTCGAGCTTCAGTAATTAAAGCATTAGCTCCAAAATATCCATACATGAATGCACTTTACGAGCAATTGCTACATCCTGCTGTAAGAACATACATACCACCAGAACCAGAACTTGATGATGCATTAGTTAAATGGGTTTCTGAATTCTTTATAGGAAGAATAGATGCAAAAACTGCTCTAGAGAATACCGTTAAGGATTGGAATGAAATTCTAAAAAGAACAGGATGGGCTTAAGTATAAATAAATTTATATCCCCCTTTTCCTTTTTTTTAATGTGAATAAGAATGTCAAAAATATCCATAAAGTATTCTAAAAGAAAATCTTTATATTTATTAGTTTTACCAACTATCTTATTTCTCCTTACTTTAGTAATATACCCAACTGTTTATATGTGGTATATGATATTTTTTAAGTATCATCCTGCACGTAACCCTATTCCGATTTTCGTTGGATTAGAAAATTTTAAGAATTTAATAATAGATTGGGAATTAAGACAATCTCTTTTTATAACGCTAACTTTTATAATTTTCACTATTCCTATAGAATTTATTTTTGGATTATTATTGGCAATATTATTAACTATGAAATATGTTCAAGGTAGAAAGATATTAAGAACGATATTAATAATACCAATGGTAATTCCTGCAGTAGTTAATGGAATTAATTGGAGAACGATTTTCTATAAATATGGTCCATTGAATGCAATATTTGAAATTATTGGTTTAACTCCACAAGAATGGTTAAGTAATCCCTTTGGAGATCCATTTAATGTATTATTCATATTAGGAATTTTAGATATATGGCAATGGACACCTTTTATAACTCTTGCATTGATAGGCGGTATAGAAAGCATACCTATAGAATTTTATGAAGCTGCTCTTGTGGATGGGGCTACATGGAAACAAAGAATAAGATATATAACTTTACCATTACTCAAAGTAACAATGACAACTATACTTATTTTTAGGATAATAGATTCATTAAAAATATTTGACATAGTTTATACTTTAACTATGGGTGGACCAGGAGTGATAACTACAACTTATCCTTACTATATATATAAAACTGGTTTTCAATATATTACTGTTTTTGCGGATGCAGGTTATGCTTCACTTCAATCATTAATTTTATTAGGAATTTCTACATTGATAGCTACACTCTTTATAAAATTTACCAAAATTGGAGAAATAATTTGAGTGATTAATATGAAAAAAGAAAGAATTTATGGTTTAATATTAACAATATTCGTATGGGCTTTAATAATAGTTTATTTAACACCAATAATATGGATGGTATCTACTTCATTTAAGTCATTAGAAGAATGGATGTCGCCTCATTTCTTTCCAAAAAATCCAACAATTGAAAGCTATGCAAAACTTATTACAGGAGCTACTTATGGAGTAAAAGGGGCTTTTCCATCCATTATACCATATTTACTTAATAGCATAATTGTAGCTATAGCCACAGCTTTAGTTTCAACTTTTTCTGGTGCAATGGTAGCATATGCTATACAAAGATATAGAATTGGGGGGTTAGGTTTAGCTAACTGGATATTAAGTTTAAGGATGATTCCTCCAATAGCTGTTCTTCTACCATTAGTTATTATGATGAGAACAATTGGATTGTTTAATACTGTCATTGCATTAATACTTGTTTATCAATTAATAACATTGCCTATAACAACTTGGTTCATGATAGGAATTTTTAAAAACATTCCCAAAGAAATAGATGAAGCCGCTCTTATAGATGGTTGTTCTGAACTTGAAGTATTTATGAAAGTAGCTTTACCATTAGCAGCTCCAGGAGTTGCTATCTCTGCAATTTTTGCATTCATATTTAGTTGGAATGAATTTTTAATAGCGCTTGTACTTGCAACTGGTCCCAGAGCACAAACACTACCAGTTTATGCTGGATTATTTGTAACAGAATATGGTGTATTATGGGGACCTTTGGCAGCAACAGGAGTTATAACAGCGATACCTGTAATAATTTTTGCATTAATGCTTCAAAAATATATAATTAGAGGATTAACATTAGGAGCTATTAAAGGATAAATTTTAGAAGTCTAAAAACTAAAATATTTTATTTTAAGAGAGGAAAAGTATGAATTATAAAAATATTAAAATTGCAATTACTGGAGGAGCAGGATTTATTGGAAGCCATTTAGTTGATAAATTAATGGAAAATGGTGCGATAATAAATGTTTTAGATAATCTTAGTAAAGGCTATATAGAAAATATTTCTAAATGGATTAAAAATCAAAAATTTAATTTTATTAAAGGAGATTGTTTAAATCCAGAAGATATAAGAAAAGCTATAAAAGATTGTGAAGTAGTTTTTCATTTAGCAGCAAATCCTGAAGTAAGAATTGGAGCAATAGATACAAGCATAGATTTTAATCAAAATATCATTGCTACATACAATGTTTTAGAAGAAATAAGAAAAAGTAAAACAGTAAAAACAATTGTTTTTACATCAACTTCAACAATTTATGGAGAAGCTAAAAAAATCCCTACTCCTGAAGATTATGCTCCATTAATACCAATTTCAATGTATGGAAGCTCAAAGCTTGCATGTGAGGCATTAATTTCAGCATATTGTAATATGTTTAATTTAAAAGGAATAATTTATCGTTTAGCAAATATAATTGGATCAAGGTGTAAACATGGAGTAATATGGGATTTTATAAATAAACTTAAAAATAATCCAAGAAAACTTGAAATTTTAGGTGATGGTACTCAAAAAAAGTCATATTTATTAGTAAATGAATGTATAGAAGCTATGCTAATTGGTTTAGAAAAATCTTATGAAAAAATCGAAATTTATAATATAGGATCAGAAGACTATATTACAGTAAAAGAAATAGCTGAAATTATAATAAATGAAATGAATTTAAAAAATGTAGAATTTATTTATACTGGAGGGGTTAATGGAGGAAGAGGATGGATAGGAGATGTTAAAACTATGCTTTTAGATATTTCAAAAATAAAAAAATTGGGATGGCAACCAAAGTATAATAGTAAAGAAGCTGTAAAAATAGCAACGAAGCAAATCTTGAGAGAAATAAAATGAAAAATTAAGAAAGTATTTCTTTTAAAAATGCTTTATAAGGTCCAAGTTTTCCACCATAATTAGCAGCAGTAATTCTTACTACTCCAGGAACTTTTATAGCAGCTTTAATTCCTTCAGCCATAGCTTTCTTTATATCATCAAGAGTTAAACCATTTATAACAATTTCATATACACAATTAACATTCTTAGGAAGCAATGTTTCTTTAACTTTATCTTTTATAGCTGGGCAGAATAAATGATTTGTTGAAGCTGGCAATTTATATTTCAAAGAACCAACTTTAGAACCTGATCTGCATATTCCTCCTGGAAAAGATAAAATAACTTTTGCTCCAGAATTATTTATTGCTTCAACAGATTTTTCAGCTGCTTCTAATCCACTTTCACTATTTTCTGCAAGTATCAAGAAGTTTCCTCCAGCAATTGCTTTAGTTGCTCCAAAAAGATTTTCGATCATAAATTCTCCTTCCATTACAGGTATTCTCCAAACTTCTCTTCCATTAAATTTATCTTTAATTTCAAAGCCATCTCCAAATTTCCTAACAGCTGAGCCTATTTTCAATTTTCTTTTTGCATCAGGTAAAGCATCAAATGCTCTAGTTGTTGGACATGTTAAAATACATTGTCCAATTCTAAAAATCATTTGAGCTTTTAATTCAATTCTGGTTCTATGATAAATTTGAATTATTACTCCAGGTCTTCCATCAGGTGTTTCATTAGGTTTGACTATTCTTTCAATTCCAGCTTCTGCAGGAGACATTATTATAGATGTACCAAATCCTGTAGCTGCTCTTGCAGAAGTTAAAGCCCAATATTCATTTTTAGCAGTTATTAATATTCTTGAAGCCCACATAGGAAACATTTCTGCAAATGTATCTTCTATTTCAACATTATTTATTCTAAACATACGACCACCCTATTTTATACTTATTTTATTATATTTAAAATAATTTAACATTTTTGTTTTTTAAAAATCTTAAAGAAAAAACCAAAAAACCCTTTTTATTCTTATAATGAAATAAAATGAAATATTATGAAATTTTAAAGTTTAAATATCAGCTTTGATATTTAATATTTCTTTTAGGGTGAAAAAATGTTTCGTGAATTAGGATTAATGACTTTAATGACTTTATTATTATTAGCAATAGGGTTTGTAGTAGGCAGCTATTTCGGAAACCCAATAGCATTTATGCAAGGAGCTTTAATTCTATCATTCATATTTAATTTCTTAACATACTATTTCTCAGATAAAATTGTTTTATTAATGACAGGTGCTAAAATTGTTTCTCAAAATGAAGCTCCTGAATTACATGAGATAGTTGAAAGAGCTGCTTCTAAAGCAGGAATACCAAAGCCTAAAGTTGCTATAGTAAATTTGCCTATTCCAAACGCATTTGCTACTGGCAGAAATCCAAAAAATGGAGTTGTAGCTGTAACAAAATCTTTACTTAATAATTTAAGTGAGGATGAATTAGAAGGAGTTATTGGACATGAATTATCACATATAAAGAATAGAGATACTCTTATTTCAGCAATGGCTGCAACTATAGCTGGAGCTATAAGCTATATTGCATATATGGGCAGATGGGGATTAATACTTGGCAGTTCAAGAGATAGAGAAAGAGAAGGAAATGCTTTATTAGCATTACTTTCATTAATACTAATTCCTATAGCAGCAACAATAATTCAACTTTCAATATCAAGAAGTAGAGAATATAAAGCTGATGAATCTGCAGCATATTTAACTGGAAAACCACTTTCATTAGCAAATGCATTATTAAAAATTCAAAGATTAGCTAGACTTCCAAGAGGAATAGAATTAAATCCTGCTACAAGTCATTTATGGATAGTTAATCCATTAAGTGGAAGAGACATAATAGAATTATTCTCAACCCATCCATCTGTAGAAAAAAGAATAGCTAGATTAAAACAAATTGCAGAAAAATTAGGAAACTATTAAAAAATTATAAAATAAGAATTAAAGAAGTAATTGTGGATTTTCTAAATATTCTTTAAGAGTTTTTAAGAAATTAGCAGCAGGAGCTCCATCTATTACTCTATGATCAAATACTAAACATAAAGACATAATGGATTTAATAATTATTTCATTATTTTCAATTATTGGTTTTTTTACAATTTTTCCTATTCCTAGAATAGCTGATTGAGGAGGATTTATTATTGGAATAAAAACATCTATATCATAAGGCCCTAGATTAGATATTGTAAAAGTTCCTCCAAAAGCTTCTTCAGGAGATAATTCTCCTTTAATAGCTTTATCATTTAATCTTCTAATTTCATTAGATAATTCTATAATACTCTTTTTATCAGCATTTAATATTGTTGGAGCAAGCAATCCATTTGGAGTATTGATTGCTATTGATATATTTATATCTTCAAAAATTTTTATTTCATTTTCTTCGAATGAAGAATTTAATATTCTATGTTTTTTTAATGCTTCAGCTACAGCTTTAGCAATTATTGCTGTAAATGAAATTTCTTTTCCATGCTTTTTTTCAAATTCTTCATGAAACTTTAATAGATTATCTACTTCGATATCCATAATTAAAGAAGCTGAAGGAATATTCTTATAACTATAAGTAAGTCTTTCAGAAATAGCTTTTCTAATACCTTTTATTGGAATTTTTTCTAAAATTTTTGGAGCAAATTCAATGGATGGTTTAACTGATTTAACTTTTGATTCTTCAATAAATTTTAAAACATCAGATTCTGTTATTCTACCTTCAGGTCCTGTTCCAATTATTTTAGATAAATCTATACCATATTGTTTAGCAATTTTTTTAGCTTTAGGAGTTGCTTTAATTATTTCTTCTCTTTTTTCAATATATTCTTTTTCAACAATTTTTTCATTTGGTTTAGCAATTATTGCAATAACTTCTCCTACTGGAACTACAGCTTTATTTGGGAAAAATATTTTATGAATTACTCCATCTATAGGAGATTTTATTTCAAAAATTGTTTTTTCTCCTTCTACTCGAGCAATAGGTTCATCTTTTTTAACTTTATCCCCTTCTTTTTTAATCCATTCGATTATACCATTTTCCATTACTGCATCAAATCTTGGAAGATATATTTTTTCCATATATATTACATCTCTAATTTTTCATCATTTTTTAACTATTATTTTAAAAAAAGCTTTCATACCTTCCCAAATTATGCTATAATTATATTCTCCTTCTATTGATGGTGCTTTTATTATTAATTTGAATGCTCCTTCATAATAAATTCCTTCATGCTCTATTGGAAAATTAAATTCTCCTATTTTATTAGATTCTCTATAAATTTCAAAAATGAAATTTTTAGTTTCTCCTTTTACAGGTTGAAAAATCCAAGCATGTATCTTTATTTCTATTTCATCTTCAGGTTTCACATTAAAATTATCTTTTGAAATACTCATACCAAGACTCATAGGAGATGGTTTTATAATTATCCATCCTGTTGTATCTATTTTCCTTCCTAAATATTCCATTTTTATTTCTGGTTTTAATTCTAATTCAGTTTTTTTATAGAAAAATAGAATAAAAGCTGCAATTATTAAAACTACTATTAATAATAATGCACTATATATAATAATTTTTTTCATTAAATTTCACCAAGTATTTTCTTAGTAGCAAAAATTATATCTTCACTGCTCCTCATAAATTTTTTCTCAAGTTGAGGAGAGAAAGGAATTGGAATATCTGGTGAGCATATTCTAATTATAGGAGCATCAAGATAATCTATTGCTTCTTCAGCTATAATAGCAGCTATTTCACTACTTACTCCAGCTCTTTTATGATCATCTGAAGCAATTATTAATTTACCAGTTTTTTTAATAGAATTAATTATGGTTTCTTTATCAAATGGATTTAATGTTCTTGGATCTATAACTTCAGCATTAATTCCTTCTTTGCTTAATTTTTCTGCAGCAATTAATGCTTCATGCACCATTCTTGAAATTGCTACAATTGTTAAATCTTCTCCTTCTCTTTTTATATCTGCTTTTCCAAAAGGTATAGTATATTCTTCTTCAGGTACAGGACCTTTGAGTCTATGATATAATAAGCAACATTCTATGAATAAAACTGGATCTTCTAATTTCATGGCAGTTTTTAATAATCCTTTTGCATCATAAGGTGTAGAAGGTAAAGCTACTAATAATCCTGGAATATTCATAAACCATGATGGGAAAAATTGAGAATGTTGAGAACCATGAGCTCTGCCTAAACTATATTGTGTTCTAATAACTAATGGAACTTTTAATTGTCCACCACTCATAAAATGTATTTTAGCAGCATGATTTAATATTTGTTCGATAGCAATAGGAATAAAGTCCATATACATTATTTCAGCTATTGGTTTAAATCCCATTATTGCTAAACCTATTCCAAATCCTACTATTGCAGCTTCTGATATAGGAGTATCTATTACTCTTTCAGGTCCAAATTCTTCTAATAAGCCTCTAGTAACTTTATATGCTCCACCATATTTTCCAATATCTTCTCCAAAAATAATTACTTTAGGATTTTTTAGCATTTCTTCTCTAATAGCTTCTCTTAAAGCTTCTGCATATGATAATTCTCTCATTAATATTCACTTGAATAAACTAATTTATACAATTCATCAAATGGGAAAATTTCACTTTTTAATGCAAAATCAATTGCTTCTTCTATTTCTTTTTTAATCTCTTCGTTCATTTTATTTAATTCTTTTTCTGAAATGATATTTTCATTTAACAATCTTTCTGAAAATAATTTAACAGGGTCTTTTTCCCACCATTTCTCAGCTTCTTCTTTAGGTCTATATTCAGCTTTATCATATACTCCATGCCCTTTTAAACGATACATTATAGCTTCAATAAATGATGGAGTTTTTTCTTTACGAGTATATTCAATAGCTAATTTAGTAGCTTTATAAGTTGCTAATACATCCATTCCATCAACAACATATGTTCTAATTCTATAGCCATAATAAACTCTTTCAGCTATGCTTTTAGCTGCTAAAACTTGAGAAATAGGAATAGACATTCCATATTGATTATTTTCACATACAAATATTACTGGAACTTTAAGTATGCTAGCCATATTTAAGCCTTCATGAAATGCTCCAGTATTTGTTCCACCATCTCCAAAAAAGCATGCAACAATACGCTTATCATTCATTCTTTTAAGAGCATATCCAACCCCAACTGCAATAGGAATATTACTTGCAACAATTGCTGAAGAATATAAAGCTCCTTTATTAATATCTATACAAACATGCATCGAGCCGCTTAAACCTTTACATGTTCCAGTTATTTTACCAAAAAGTTCAGCCATAATATTTTTTGGAGATATTCCTTTTGCTAATGCATGACCATGACCTCTATGATTGCTTAAAATTATATCTTCATTATCTAAAGCTGAAATTACTCCTACAGCTGAAGCTTCTCCTCCAAAACAAAGATGAGCAGGACCTATAAGCAATCCTTTTATAAGAAAAAGTTCTTCAACTTTTTCTTCAAAATATCTTATAAGTAAAATTTTTCTAAGCATATCTTTTAATTTTTCTTTAGAAATTCCATAAGAAGAATATTCTTCATTTTTTAAAGTTTCAATTTTAATTATGGACATTTTTCTTCAAAAAAGATAATAACTTTTTATAAATAAGCTTTTAATAAGAATAATGGTGAAGAATATTGAAAGTAGCTATGTATTATGGTCCAAACGATATTCGTTATGAAGATTATCCTAAACCAATTATAAAAGAAAATGAAGTATTAATTGAAATGAAAGCATGTGGAATATGCGGATCGGATTTAATGGATTGGTATCTTGAAAAAAGAGCACCTTTGGTTTTAGGGCATGAACCTTCAGGTATAATAATTGAGAAAGGAGAAAAAGTTAAAAAATTTCAATTGTATGATAAAGTTTTTGTTCATCATCATGTTTCATGTTTAATATGTCATTATTGTACTCATGGAAGCTTTACAGTGTGTCCAAAATTTAGAGAAACACATATAGACCCAGGAGGATTTGCAGAATATTTTAGAGTTCCAGCAGAAAATTTAGAAATAGATACTATTAAAATTCCAGATAAATTATCTTTTGAAGAAGCTACATTAATAGAGCCCATAGCATGTTGTATAAAAGGGATGATGAAATGCAATGTTAAGCCAGGAGATGTTATAGCAATAATTGGTGCAGGACCAAGTGGAATTATTTTCACACAATTATCAAAAATTTATAGTGTTAGCACAATCATAGTTATTGATTCTATTAAATATAGATTAGAAATTGCTAAAAAATTTGGTGCAGATATTATTATAAACTATCATGAAGAAGACCCTGTAAAAATTATAAAAGAAAATAGTGATAATAGAGGGGCAGATGTTGTAATAGTTACAGCTCCGAATATAAATGCTTATTTAGAAGCTTTTAAAATTTGTAGGAAAGGTGGAATGATTTTAGCTTTTGCTCCAATAAATCCAAATGAAATTTTACCATTATCTATTCATGATATTTTTTTCTCAGAAATATCATTAATTCCATCTTATTCAACTTCTCATATAGAAACAAGAATGGCTCTTAATCTTATATTATCAAATAGAATAAAAGCAAAAGAGCTTATAACTCATAAATTTAAATTGAATCAAGTTAATGAAGCTATAAAATTAGCTAAAGAAAATAAAGAATGCTTAAAAATAGTTATATTAAATAAATAAGAAAAAAAGAGGTTAAAATAAAATGTCTAAAGGAAAGATGAAAGCAGCATTATTATATGGAGTAAAAGATTTAAGATTAGAATATATCGATATTCCAGAGATTGGAGAAAAAGAAGTATTAGTAAAAATAAAAGCAGCAACAACATGTGGTACAGATGTAAAAATATATGAAAGAGGATATGTTAGTATTGGCTTTGTTAAATATCCTCAACTATTTGGTCATGAATGGGCTGGAGAAATAGTTGAAATAGGAGATAAAGTTGAAAAATTTAAGAAAGGGATGAGAGTAAGAGCTGGGAATTCTGCACCATGTTTTACTTGTCCATTATGTAGAGAAGAAAAATATAATTTATGTGAAAATAGGACATGGTTATGGGGAGCATATAGTGAATATATTAAAGTTCCTGAAGAAATTGTAAAATATAATATGCAAGAAATCCCTTCACATTTAAGCTTTGAAGAAGCAGCAATAACAGAGCCATTAGCATGTGTTATTCATGGAGATAGAAAAGCAGGAATAAAAATTGGAGATACTGTAGCTATAATTGGTTCAGGTGCAATAGGAATATTGCATTTACAAGTAGCTAAAATTATGGGTGCAAAAAAAGTTATAATAATAGATTTAATAGATGAAAGATTAGAAATAGCAAGAAAGCTTGGAGCAGATGAAGTGATAAATTCTAGAAAAGAAGATATAGTAGAAAGTGTTAAAAAATTAACAAATGGTAGAGGAGCAGATGTAGTAATAGAAGCTGTTGGAATACCTAAAACATGGGAACAAGCTCTTAAATTAGTTAAAAAAGGTGGAACAGTATTAGAATTTGGAGGTTGCCCACCAGGAACAAAAATAGAAATTGAAACAGAATTATTGCATTATAAAGAAGTAACAGTCTTAGGAACATTTCATGCTAATCCACATGATTTTGAAATAGCATTAGAAATGATATCTTCAGGTGCAATAAAAGTAAAACCTTTAATAACTAGAAAAATGAATTTAGACAATATAAAAGAAGCTTTTGAAATATTATTAACTTCAAAAAAGGATCTTAAAATTGCTATAACTCCATAATAGTTGCTAAGATTTTTTTTACTACAGTTAGCTTCTCTTTCTAAAGACCTAAAAACCTTTATTAAAAAGACTTTTTAAATCCTCTCATTATTAATTTATTAAAAAATTAAATTCAAGAAACTTATTTTAAATCTTTTTTTATTTATACTAGAGTTTTAAAAATTATTAATTGTCTTATATAATTAAAGATTATAAAAAAGAAACTATGTAACATAAAACTATTCTTTACTTTACAAATTTTCTTCCAGGACATCATGGCCATACTCCTAAATCTTTTAATGCATCTGCAACTCTTTTTACTGCAATCATCATTGCAGCTTCTCTCATGCTTGTATTTTTATTCTTTGAAAAATCATAAACATCTTTAAAAGATTTTACCATTCTTTCTTCTAGCTTTTTATTTACTTCTTCCATACTCCAATGTTCTCTATGAATATTCTGTATCCATTCCAAATAGCTTACTGTTACTCCTCCTGCATTTGCTAAAATATCTGGAATAATGAATATCCTTTTTTCTTCAAAAATTTTATCTGCTTCAGGAGTTGTTGGACCATTTGCTCCTTCAACAATAATTTTTGCTTTAACATCATTTGCATTTTCTTTTGTTAATTGATTTTCAATTGCAGCAGGTATTAATATATCACATTCAATTTTCAAAAGTTCTTCATTTGTTATATCTTTAGAATCTTTATATCCAATTACTTTCCCATTTTTATTTTTATATTCCATAACTTTATATGGATTTAATCCATTTTTATTATATATTCCCCCTTTAGAATCGCTTATTGCTATTATTTTAAAACCCATATCATAAAGAGAAGTAGCTGCATAATATCCAACTTTTCCAAATCCTTGAATTGCAATAGAAGGATTCTTCAAATTCAATATTTTTAAAGATTCTCTTGTGCATATTGCTACACCTCTTCCAGTAGCTTCCAATCTACCTTCAGATCCCCATACACTAAGAGGTTTTCCTGTAACAACTTCAGGAATAAGATAACCATGCAATTGGCTATATGTATCCATTATCCATGCCATTTCTCTAGGTCCAGTACCTATATCTGGTGCAGGAACATCCCTAAATGGTCCAATAATATCTGCTATCATTGCAGTATACCTTCTAGTTAGCCTTTCAATTTCATTTATACTCATTTCTCTTGGATTGCATATCACTCCCCCTTTTGCTCCTCCATATGGAATATCTACAACTGCACTTTTCCATGTCATTATCATAGCTAATGCTTTTATTTCATCCAATGTAACATCTGGATGATATCTTATTCCTCCTTTATATGGTCCTCTTGCATCCATATGTTGAACTCTATATCCTTTGAAAACTTTTATTGTTCCATCATCCATTCTAATTGGAATTGATACTTCAAGAGTTCTTTTAGGATGCTTAAGAAATTCTATAATATTTTTATCTAAATTTAAAATTTCTCCAATATATTCTAATTGTTTAATTGTATTTTCTAATAAAGATTGAGAAGACATACATATCAATCCTTAAATAAGAAATATTACACTCTATTATTTAAAAATTTAAAAAATATTATATACTTAGCTTGATTTAGACTTAAGATTGAAAAAATTAAAAATAATGAAAAACATATTTAAGTCTTAATTAAAGTTTAGTTAAATAATGCTATCAAAATAAAAAATATTTTTAACAAGATTTAATTTCCATAGACTCAATGTCTTTAATAACTGCTTCAGGTACTTCAGATGTTTCCTTAGTACATAAAAATTGAAGAGGTTCATTACTTGTATTGATTATTTGGTGTAATTCATTTGATCCTATGAATATTACATCTCCCGGCTTTACTTCAAATTCTTTTTCTTCACTTCTAATAATACCTTTACCTTTTAAAATAAAAACTTCATGTTCATGCTCATGCTTTTCTAAAGGAGTATAACCTCCTATATCTATAGTAAATAATCTAAGCTGTATTCTTTTAGCTCCAATTCCTGCATGAAGCAAATACTTAACTTTAACATTTCTCATTCCATTACTTTTCAATTCATATTCTTTCACATTTTCTATATTTATAATATACATATATATTCAGAATTAGATATAGAGAACTTATATTTAAAAATATTAAGTTTAGATATTATTCAAGAAAAAATTCTACATGATCTTAGCTCCTTTTTCTAAAAGCAGTTTAATTTTAAATTAAAAATAATAGAGATATCCATTCAAAAAACTTAGATTTAAAGAAGAGAGAAAATTATAAAAAAGTCATTTCATTATTTTTAAATTCTTCTAAGTTCCATAAAAAATCCATAATAAAAATTTAAATTAAAATTTTAAATATTCTAATAATGAGTGCATAGATTATCAAAAATGAATTTTGTATAATTATAATGCTAGTATTGCTTCAGATTCTTTAAGTTGTTTTGTTATCGGATCTACTTCAAGCCCTAAGCCTTCTAGTGCATGTAATCCTAAAACCTCGTTATCCTTTTCCTCGGCAAAAACAACTACTGTTGTTGTCCTTCTACCTAAACACTCAATTATCACTTCACAATGTCACGTTCGATGATTCTATTATCTATACTCTTAAATCCTCTTCTCCCCATACGTTCAATCCTAAGCTTTGTAAGCTTTTCATGTCCTATCCAAGTATAAGTTGAACTAGTATCAACTAATAGCTCAAGCTCTAGCT
>CAZHGP010000026.1:0-3718 GCA_964532175.1 uncultured Nitrososphaeria archaeon | reverse complement strand
AGCTCTAGCTATTGTATGACCCATGGCTCCTATTTTTGAATGAATATATTTCAATTTTAAATCTTTTTCTTAAATATTAAGCATATTTTAGTTATTCTATTAAAAAGTTCATTTGAATATATGAGGAAAAGAGATATAATACCTTTTAGAGAAATTAATGAATAACTGATTTTAAAGTTTGCCCATAAAAAAGATGTTTAAGTTACTTCAGCTTTAGGAAATATATTAAAAATAATATTTATATTTTTATACAATATTTCTTGGATAAACAAAAGGTGGAATAAATGAATATTAAATGTAAACTAATTGAAAATTTAAGAAGCATTGTAGATAATGGAAGAGGCCATAGCATAATATTAGATTTACCAAAAGAAAATGGAGGAGATAATTTAGGACCAACAGCATTAGAATTAGCAATTATGAGCTTGGCAGGATGTATAACAACAATTTTTGCTTTAATAGCTAAAAATAGTAAAATTCCAATAGAAAGCTTAGAAGTTATAGCAAATGCTGAAAAAGAAGCTAAATCACCTAAATTATCATTTGTAAAAATTAAAGCTTTAGTAAAATCAAATGCAAGTAAAGAAATTCTTGAAACAATATGGAATAAAACTCTTCAAACATGTCCTGTAGGTGCAATATTTGAATTTGAAATAAAACCTCAATATGAAATGGAAATAATCACTTAATTTGATTAATTAAAAGGAATTTGTTTATAACAAAAACTTAAATATAGCATTAAGAAATATAAATTGATTAATAATGGAAAATACAAAGGGTAAAACTCATAATAGATCATTTAATTATAGCATAGGAGCTTTTGCTATTCTTGCTATATCCATAGGTTTTCTTATAGTAATATATGGTGGAGGAATTATTTATTTTGATCCATTTAATCTTCCAGCATGGATATTTGGACCTCTTGGAATCTATACTATTGTTTATCCATTAATTATTAAGAAAGATATACTATACTATTCGATTTGGGGCATTATAATGTTTGCTATAGCTATTACTTCAGCATTATATAATATAATAAATGTTTTTATAGTATTTGGCATACTTTTAATTGTTATAGCAATCGTGGGATTAATTGCATATTTGAGGAGAAAAAAATGAATGAAAAAGAATATACAGAAAAAGTAAAAAAAGAAATGGGGCTTTTTGAAAAAATTGCTAGCTATATTCCTGGTTATAGAGGATATAAAGAAAAAGAAATAAGGAGAGAAAGCGATCGTCTTGTAAGAATGGAAGTTGTAAATAGACTTAAAGATACAAAGAATATTATTAGAAGGAAATTTTCAAATCCAACAATCATTCAAAAACTTTCAAATGAAGATACGTGGAGACTTGATACATTAATGTCTCGTCTTGATAGAGTTACTCAAAGAATAGATAAAGCAGTTGCAGGATATGCAGGAATTTTTGATGCAATTAAAGTTAAAGAAGATAAACTTGATGATGTTATTCAATACGATTTAAATTTAATAGAAAAAGCTGAATCATTAAAAAATGATGTTGAAAAAATAATTGCAATGGAACCTGGAAAAGATGAATGGAGAAATGGTATGGATGAATTAATATCAAAAATTGAAGAAATGGATGATTTTATTAATAAAAGGTCAGAAATTCTTAGAGGGTTAATAACATGATTCCACATATAAAAAAATGGAGGGATAATTAAATGCCAAAAGTTATTGAATGGGTTGGAGTAAAAGAAAATGATATAGTTTGGAAATATCCAAGCGAAGAAATTACATGGGGAGATAATTTAATAGTTCATGAATATGAAGCTGCAGTTTTCTTTAGAGATGGAAAAGCATATGATGTTTTTAAAGCAGGAAGGCATGTTTTAACAACAGCAAATCTTCCATTATTAACAAAAATTTTATCAAAAATTGCAGGATTTGATAAAGTTCCTTTTAGAGCATCAATTTTCTTCATTTCATTGAAACAATTTCAAGGAAAATTTGGAGCGCAAGGACAAACAAAAGAATTAGCACCTCTTAAATTCTTTGGAAGTTTTTGGTTTAGAGCAGAAGATCCAAACCTTTTTGTTAATGAAGTTGTAGGTGGACAAGGAATATATACAACTGAAAATTTACAAAACTTTCTTAGAGGATATCTTAATGAAAGGCTTATTGATACTTTAAGTCAATATTCTCTTGCAGATGTTTATGGTAAACTTGATGAAACAAGTTCATTAGTAAAAAATGTCCTTTTCGATGCTTTTTCAAGAATAGGACTTGAATTAATAGATATAAAATTTGAAGGAATAGATACTACACCAGAATGGAGAGATAGACTATTCTATATAAAAACAGGAGTAAGTGCAGCAGAAGTTCTTAGAATGCAAACAGTTGAGAAAACAGCTGAAAGCTTATCTAAAAGTCCAGGAGCAGCAGTTGGAGCAGGAATAGCTGTAATTCCACCTCTATTTCAACCAGCTCCAGCACCAGCACAGCCAATGATAATTTGTCCAAAATGTGGTTTTCAAAATCTACAATCAGCAAAGTTTTGTAGCAATTGTGGTTCACCATTACAAGTAGTAGGTGGCATTAATTGTCCAAAATGTGGAACATTGAATCCTGCTGGAGCTAAATTCTGCACAAATTGCGGAAGCCCATTACAAGTAGCTAATAAATGTCCACAATGTAAAGCTGATGTTCAACCTGGAGCAAAATTCTGTCCAAATTGTGGAGCAAAACTTATGTAACCCCCCTTTTTATTTTTTTATTATTTTAACTGTTTAATTTTTTAAGAAATATTTTTTCTGAAATCTACATATTATTATTGGTTTATGTTTTACTTTTTCAAGCATTTCCCATGTTATTTCATATGGTTTAACTTTAAATTTTTTAGCCATATCCCAAACAGTTTCTCCAGCTCCATGACCCATTAATTTATTAGCTTTATCAATAATTTTTATAATAGTATTAAAATCTAAATTAACATTTGAAATAGCTAAAGGAGTTGCATGCTTTTTTAATTTAAAGAATCTACCAATTATAAAACTAAAGAATCCAGTAAAATATTTTAAATTTTTAATTTTAGTTTTTCTAGGAGATAAATAGAAATTTTTAAAATTAAATGTGCTATCACCATCAATAATTATTACTCCTATATTTTTTCCAGTTGCTTTAAATATTTCTTCTTTAATTTTATTAGCTAATTCATCAGGATTACTTAATGGAAGAGAAACATATGTATAAGGTAAATTGCTTGCATCTATTCCACCTTCTGAAAAATGTCTTAAAGATTCTAAAAATCCAACATAACTTAAAGCTACTTGTTTATGGCATGCACCATATTCAATAGGATAAGATCTAAGTCTTGAAATATTCTTCTTTTTTAAAAAACATATAATGCTTAAAAAATATCCCCATACAATTCTCATCCAAATGCGTGCTAAAAATTTAGCTAATAAACTTGGTTTTACATTTTTTTCATCTATTACTCGACCTAATGAAATAGAAAGAGCTTTCTCAGATAAAATTATAATATCTCTATCATAAAGCTTATTTTCTAAATTATCAATAATAGTTTTAAAAAGATTTATTCCTGGACGCCAATAATTTGTATTAATACTAATGAATTTATAATGATTTTTAAATCTCATTTTCAATCAATTTTTAAATTATTTGATTAAAATTTTAGAAGTAATAAAAATAAAAAAATTAAAATATATGAAGTAAATATTCTTGGAATGAGTAACAAA
>CAZHGP010000025.1:11329-21858 GCA_964532175.1 uncultured Nitrososphaeria archaeon | reverse complement strand
ATTATTAAATATTTAAAATAATTTATTAATCTCATTAAATATTCTTGGTATTGGATCTTCCATTTTTTTCCAAAGATATTTTGATAATAATTTTTGTTTTTCTTTTATTTTATCAATTTTATTAGAAATTTCATAAATATATTTAATATCTTTTTTAGAATAAATATGATAAATTAATTTTTTCTTTCTAAGGAAATCTATAACAATTGGTAATCTTCCTGGATAAATAGAAATCGTAGGTATTCCAAGTAATGCGGCTTCTTGAGTGATCGTTCCTCCCCCAGAAATAACTAAAGAAGAATAAAATATTAAAGATGTGCCTTCAATAACTTTATTTAATAAAATAAATTTTTTTCCAAGATTTTTAAAAAATTTTGCTTGATCCAAATATCTATTCATAATAATAATTTTGAAATTAGGAAAAATTTTAGGAAGTTTTTTTAATAAATAAAATAGTAAAAAATATGGATGATTAATATTAAGTAAATATGATGCATGCACCTCAGGTGGACGTACTAAAATATATGGTTCATTATAATCAATTCCAATATTTTCTAATATAGATTTATTTGGTGAAAAATCTATTAACCAAGTAACAGGATCAAGAGCTTTATAATAATGTATTTTTTCCTTTTTTATTCCATGAATAATCCATTCTTTTTTAGGTATTATCCAAGGAGTAAATAGAATTTTTGAAATAGGAAGAGAAAGAGGATAAATAGGAGAATGAGGAGAATCAGAAATACATATATGTGGAATAGAAAGTCCATATGCTATTCTAGAAGCTTCAATTGATCCACTTGAAATAACTATATCAGGTTTTTCTTCAAATACTCTATTTTTTAATTTATTCATTCTTTCTATACTTGCAGAAAGCTTTCCTTCTAAAGTATCTCCTCCAAAAGAACCTATAATTTCAATCTCTTTTTCTAATCCAAGTATTTTTATTAAAGGTGTAACTTGTTCATAATTTCTTGAAGTAAACCATATTTTTACTTTCTTTTTATTTTTAATTCTATTTTTAAAACTATTAAAAAAAAGTAATTGTTTTGGAGTAAGTGCATCAAGCCAAATTTTCATAAAATATCAGAAGAAATTTATATAACTAAAATAAATACTTAAAATTTAAAAAATAAAATATATATTTATCTAACTATTTTTTAGCTTTAACAATGTTGTCTATTAAGGAAATAATATTTAGCAATATAATTTGTTTCATAATTACTTTAATAATGATTCCTTTAATAATAAAAATATCTAAAAAATATGGTCTTATGGGAATAGATATACATAAAAAGAATAAACTACTTATTCCAAAAATTGGAGGAATTGCAATAGTTTTTGGAGTTTTAATTTCATTATTTATAATAGAATTTTTCAATTTTAAAAATTCAAAATTTTTAGCTTTTATTTTTTCAAGTATAATAGCAACAATTATAGGCTTAGTGGAAGATATTAAAGAAATAGAACCTAGATTAAAAACATTTTTAACTCTTTTAATAGGTATTCCTTTCATTTTTTTAGGAGCATACACTCCTTATCCAATACTTCCATTTATTGGAAAAGTACGTTTAACAATAATTTATCCATTTCTTATTCTATTAGCTTTTGCTGTAACATCTAATACAGCAAATATGATAGATGTTCTTAATGGCTCACTTATTATTAGTTATTTAATAATATTTGGAGGAAGCATAATTACTTCTTATATAGTTGGATCTATTGAAGCAATATTTATTTCAACTTTACTTATTTCAAGCATGATTGCTTTTCTTCCATTTAACATTTATCCAGCAAAAATTTTTGTAGGAAATTGTGGAAGTTTATTCATTGGAACAGCTATAGCTTCTATAGCAATTATAGCTAGAACAGAAGTTTCATTAATAGTTGCTTTAATGCCTCAAATATTAAATAGTTTTTATATTTTATCTAGTTTTAAAGGTTTAAAGTCTGGTAAAAGTATAGAAAATAGACCAATAAAAATTGAAAATGATATGATAAAAGCTAGTTTTGATAAAAATGCTCCTATAACAATTGTTAGATTAATAACAGCTAGAACAAGTATGAAAGAAAATGAAGTTGTTTATATAATTGCTTTATTATCATTTCTTTCAGTATTTTTATCAATTATTACACAAATATTTTTAATTAAGTGATAAAAATGGAAGAGAATATAAAAAAAGATAAAATTTACACTTTATTAAGTTTATATGCATTAATTATTATTGCATGGATTTTATTTTTAATAGCTTTATATTTTTCTTCATTAGCAATTATACCATTATTTAGTGAGAAAAAACCTTCATTAATAATTTCTATTTTACAATTATTTATAGGAGTTAGTATTATAACACTCTGGCTAATAATATGGAGAAAGTTAGCTAAAATATGGATGTTTAAAATCCTTCCAAAAAGGAGTGAAAAAAATGGATATAAATGAAATAAGCATAGTAGATTCTTCTTTTGATGGAATAGAAAAAGCTTTTAATATTATAGAAAAAGGCATCAAAGTAAACTATGTTACAAATAATGAATATATTTTCCAATCACTTAAAAATGGTTATGTAAAAAATATAAGAAGAAGAGAACTTATAAGATACTTAATTAATAAAGAAATTAGTATAAAAAAGATAAGTGAATGTGATGATTTTTCATCAATTATTTTTATCACAAGAAATATGCTTGAAAATAATCATGATGAAATAGAAGTACTTTGTAAAGATATTGCTGAAAAAATGAAGAAGAAAACAATTATAATATACAATGGTGCAAGTTTTCCTGGAAATGTAGAAGAATATATTGAAAAAACATTGATTAATTTTTCAAGTCTTGAATATAAAAAAGATTTCAATATAGGATACATAGCACCACGAATAATAGATTTTAAAAAAATTTTTTTATCAGAAAATAAAAGTGATGAAATAAAGAAAATATTAAAAACTTTTACAGATTCTTTATGGCCAGAATATGAAAAAATATATTTTCAATATATTAAAGATGCAGAAGCTGCAAATATAATTTCAATAATTTTAAATGAAATTAATTTAATTACATATTTTTCAATTATTTTTTTATCAAATTATTTTAATTATGAAGAAAGAAAAATATTAGAAATTTTTAAAATAAAGCCTAGAAAAATATTAGATGAGGAAAATTATTTAAATATAATAAAAAATTTTATTTTTCAAGAAAATAAGAAATATTATGATATTAAATTAATTAATCATTATGAAAAAATTTGTAAGAATATTTTTGAAAAAATAATAGATAACATAGAAAATAAATTTTTAAATAAAGAAAGATTACTTATTATTATAGATCCTTTTAGAATAGAAGAAAAATTTTTACAAAAGTATAAACGTAAGCGAACAATAATTTTAAAAACTACTAATGAAATATTAAATATGAATGAGAAAGAAATGAAACATTTTATAGCTAATTCAGATATTATTTTATCATACACATTAAATAAACAAATTTCTAATAAGATATTTGAAATATCTAAAAAACTCAAGAAAAACTTTTACGATATTTATGATATAAAAAATGAGGAGAAAAATAATGGATAAAATAAAAATTGGAATTATTGGAGCAGGTTTTTGGGGAAAAAATCATGCAAGAGTTTTCCATGAATTAAAAGATGTTGAAATAATAGCAATATGTGATATTATAAAAGAAAGAGCTATAGAAATTGCAAAAAATTATAATATTCAATATATTTTTACAGATTATAAAGAACTATTAAATAATAAAGAAATAGATGCAATTTCAATATGTACTCCTTCCATAACTCATGGAGAAATAGCATTAGAAGCTATTAAAAAACAAAAAGATTTATTTATTGAAAAGCCAATGACAACAAAAATTGAAGAAGCTATTAATTTAAAAAATGAATTATCTAAAAATAAAAATGAAACAATTTTAATGGTTGGATTTATAGAACGTTTCAATCCAGTAGTACAAAAAGCAAAAGAATTAATAGATAAAGGAGAGATTGGAAATATAATTTTATCATATTCAAGAAGAATAGGTGCGTGGCCTGAGAGAATAGGAGATGTAGGAGTTATAAAAGATACTGCTATTCATGATATAGACCTTGCTAGATTTTTATTTCAAGAAGATCCCATTGCTGTTTTTGCAAGAGGTGGATCTATAAAACATAAATATTATGAAGACTATGTTCAAGCAACTCTTCTTTATAAAAATAGAAAAAGTGCTTTAATAGAAGCAAATTGGCTTACTCCAAGAAAAAAGAGAGAAATGCATATAACAGGTGAGGAGGGAGTAATAAGAATAGACTTTTTAACACAAGAAATAGCAATTGAAAAAAATGAATATGAAATTATTCCTACAATAAAATGGCTAGAGCCTTTAAAGTTAGAATTAACTCATTTTATTGAATGTGTTAAAAATAGGAAAGAGCCTATTGTAAATATTGAAGATGGCTATAAAGCTACTTTAATAGCAGAAGCATTAATAAAATCCATTAAAGAAAATAATATAATTAGATTATTTTAAAAATAGTAGCCCGGGGGAGATTCGAACTCCCGTCGGCGGGTTACTTCTCAAAAAAGATCCAAAGCCCGCCATCCATAGCCCTTTTTTAAGATTGACCGCTAGACGACCGGGCTACAATTATTAATTATATTTTTCTTAACTATAAGTTTTTAAAGTTTTTCTTTTTAAGATAAGGATTTTTTAATTTCTAGCAAAATATTGGAAAAAAATATTCTTATATTAGTTAAAAAAAATATAGTATAAATGTTTGACTTTAGAAGTTTTCTAGATTATTTAAAAAAAATAAATGAAGTAGAATTAATTAATGAAGAAGTTTCATTAGAATATGATATAGCTTCAATTTCATTAAATTCAGATAAAACTTTTATATTTAAAAATGTGGGTAATAAAAAATTTCAAGTTGTAACTAATATTCTTAATACTCGTAAAAAAATATGCTTAGCTTTAGGTTGTTCTTCTATAAAAGAGCTTCATAAAAAAATTATTGAAGCTAATAATGTTAAAAAGCATGTGAAAGAAACTAATAATGGAACTGTTCATGAAGGAATAGAAATAGATAGCTTATACAAATTGCCTATAATAAAATATTTTAAAGAAGATGCTGCACCTTATATAACAAGTGCAATAGTATCTGCTTATGATAAGAAAAATGAAATTGAAAATGTTTCAATACATCGTTTAATGCTACTTAATGATAAACAATTAGCTATTAGAGTTGTTCCTAGACATTTATATTTTTTAATAAAGGAAATTCATAAGAGGGGAGAAGTTGTAGACGTAGCTATTTCAATAGGTGTTCCTCCAGCAGTAATTCTAGCTGCTTCTTGTTCACCACCTTTAGGAAAATCGGAATATGATTTAGCATATTTTTTTGATGAAAATGTATCAGTAACAAAATGTAGCACAATAAATGCAAGATGTGTATCAAATGCAGAAATAGTTATAGAAGGAAAGATATATCCTGGAAAAGAAGTTAATGAGGGGCCTTTTACAGATGTTACAGGAACATTGGATAAAGTTAGAAAACAACCAGTTGTTGATGTTTTAAAGATAATGGTTAAAGAAGATGCTTATTATCATGCAATAGTGCCATCCGGAAATGAGCATCAACTTTTAATGGGAATCCCAAAAGAAGCTAGTATTTTAGAAAATGTTATTAAAATATGTCCAAATGTTAAAGATGTTAGATTAACACCTGGAGGATATCATTGGTTACATGCTGTAATATCAATGAAAGAATTAACTAAAGGGGATGCTAAAAATGTTATTTTAGCTGCATTCTCAGCTCATCCAAGTTTAAAACATGTCGTAATAGTAGATGAAGAAGTTGATATAGATGATCCGATAGAAGTTGAAAAATCCATAGCAACAAAGTTTCAAGCAGATAAAAATATGATTTTAATAAGTGGAATAAGAGGTTCTACATTAGATCCTTCAAGTACTGAAGATGGCTTAACTACGAAAGTAGGAATAGATGCTACTGGAAGTTTCTTAAAAGGGGAATATATAAAAGCTAGTTTAATAATAAGTGAAAAAGCTAAAAAAATAATTAATAAATTAAAAGACATTAAAAATTAAAAATGTGCTCTTTAATCCTTTCTAAAAAGGAAGAAGAAATTTTGAAAGGAGAAAAAGGAGAAATTCTACAATTAGCTATGAAAATTTTAATAAGTGTTGGAAAAATATTTAATGCAACAAAGCTTGTTCCAATAAAAAGTGCTCATATTTCAGGCATATCAATACAAAATATAGGAGAACCAGGATTAAAATTTTTAGAAAAAGTATCAAAAGAAAAAGTATTAATTCAAACTACTTGTAATCCAGGAGCATTAGATGAAAAAAGATGGAAAAAGCAAAATATTAATGAAGAATATGCTGCCCAACAATTAAAAATATATTCATTTTTAAGAAAAATGGGTGTTTCTCCAAGTTTTACTTGCACGCCATATCTTGTAGGAAATAAACCTATTCCAAATGAGTTTAATAGTTGGGGAGAATCTTCAGCAGTTATCGTAGCGAATTCTTTTTTCAATTCATATACTAATCGTGAACCTGGGCCATTAACTATTGCTTCTGCACTCATTGGCAAAACTCCATATTATGGATTATTAATTAAAGAAAATAGAATAGAAACTATCAATGTTAAATTAATTCTTAAAAAAAGAAAGAAAATGGATTTAACAAATTTAAGCGCCATAGGTTATGCTATAGGTGAATATGTTGGAGAAGGCGTTCCTTTAATAAATGGAATAAAAATTTATTCATTAGAAGAATATAAAGCTTTTGGTTCAGCATTAGCTACTTCAAGTAATGTATCATTATTTAAATTTACAAGGTCTAATAAGAGAAATAAATTAGAAAAAATCGAATTAGATGAAAGAAATATAAAAAGTGTTTTTGAAAAATTTCATTCAAGTAATGAATGGGATTTGGGATTGATTGGCTGTCCACATCTTAGCCTTAAAGAAATAATAGGAATCTATAAACTATTAAAAAATAAAAATAATAAAATAAAAAGAAGAATCATTCTTTATACTTCTAGAAAAATTTTGGATATTGCAAATAAGCTTGGCTATAAAAAGGAGATTGAAGAAAAAGGAATCGAATTTTTTGCAGATACATGTATGGTTGTTTCTCCTATAGAAAAAATGAATTTTGATGTATTAGCCGTAGATTCTTGTAAAGCAGCACATTATCTTTCTTCACGTGGATTTAAAGTAGTTTTAAAAAATAGAAAAGAAATTTTAGAAGGGTAGAAAAATGTCATTTCATAAAAGAAAAAAAATAAGTATTTCATGTAGAATAATTACTGGAAATAGTGTTAAAGGAGAAGCTATCGTATCTAAGAAAAGATTATCATTTTATGGTTCAATAGATTTAGAAAGAGGAATCATAATAGAGAAAGATAGTGATATTTATGGAAAATCTATAGCTGGAAAAATACTTGTTTTTAAAGGAGGAAAAGGAAGTACTGTAGGAACATATGCTATAATGAAATTAAAATCAAATAATGTTGCACCAAAAGCTTTAATATGCTTAAAAGCTGATGAAGTAATTACAGTAGGATGCGTATTATCTGATATTACTTTAGTAGATAGTATAAATAAAGAAATATTGAATATCATAAAAGATGGCGATATAATAGAAATAGATTGTGAAAAAGAATTAATACATATTGAGAAGAAAGATTAGGATTTAAAGAGATATTCTTTCAATCTCTGGGAGCGGTTCGAAAAATTTTTTTGCAGCTTTTTCAACTTGGCTCCTATATTCATTTTCAGTATAAATTCTTAATATATTATAGATTTGTGCAAATGGTTCAAAAAATGGAGATTTAACTTCTACTATTTTTACTTCCCCATTTTCTTCTTTATAAAATGGAGTTTCATGAGAGAGAGAAAGAGGAATAGGAGCTATGTATGGCGTATCTATCCATATTTTTTCTTCATCTATACCTGCAATATTAGCTATTTTTCTTTCAATTTGTTTCCTAACATCTTCTTCATTTAACATTGAAAAAGAAAATTTTTCAGCACTTAAATGTGTTTCAAAAGCCATTTTGGGTAGCAATCTTTTTTCTATACGTTTTATATAAGGAAGAGCTTTTTTACTATTCTTTAATTTACACCATAAAGTATAATCATCTTCATTAAGATAATCTTCTATTTCTAAACTTAATAAATTTTTTATTCCTTCTTTTTTTATAGCTGAAACAAATAATAATTGTGCAGCTCTTACAGCATGATGATAATAAATATTTATAAAAGACTGAAGGCGAGCTAAAGCAAATTCTTCTACAACCCCTAAAGCTCTAATATTTATTGCAATTTTATTACCTATAAGTTTCATCATATGTATTAAACGTTTTATATCTATTATTCCATAGGATGCTCCTGTATAATAAGAATCCCTTATTAAAAAATCTAATTTATCAGAATCTATTGGACCAGTTACTATGGAACTCTCAGGTTTTCTACCTTCAAGAATTGCTATTACATCTTTTATATTTATACCACTTTTTTCAATAGCTGATGCTAATTCCTCATTTTCAGAAATTATTTTTTTAGTCATTTCTTCATGATTTGTTTTATATTCAAAAAGAAATTGTTCGCATAAATGCGAAAATGGAGGATGTCCTATATCATGAAGTAAAGCAGCAATTTTTACAACTTTTTTATTATATTCTTCTAGTTTAAGTTTTTCAACTATTTCTCCAGCAATATAAAAGCATCCTAATGAATGGCTAAATCTTGTATGATTTGCTCCAGGATATACAAGGTTTGCAAAAGGGAGTTGACAAATTCTCCTAAGTCTTTGAAATGGAGCTGAATCTATTATTCTTCTTTCTTCTTCATTTATTTGAATATATCCATGAATTGGATCTTTTATTAATTTTATTTTTTCTTCCAATATCTTTCATAAAAGATATTATTTGAATAATATTTAACCTTATTTTGAAAATATCTTTATCTTTAAATATTTTTGATTTAAAAATCTTAGTTTTTAATTTAAAAAACTTATATTTTTTATTAAAAATTAATGGAAAATCTTTTCAATATTTTTTTGAAAAATAAAGAAAAAAGTTTTTAAGGCAAGAATATATAAAAATAAAGCAAAAACTTAAAAAGGGGAGAAAATAAAAACTTTTATAGTAAAAATAGGTGAATAATATGCCAGAAAAAGAACATTTAAACTTAGTTGTAATAGGCCATGTAGATTTCTGAAAGATTAAAAAATCTTTCAGACTATAGCATGGAAAAAGTACAACAATGGGCCATTTCCTATATTTAATAGGAGCTGTTGATGAAAGAACTATAGCTGCTTATGAAGAGGAAGCTAAAAGACTTGGAAAAGAAACTTTTAAATATGCATGGGTTCTTGATAGAATAAAAGAAGAAAGAGAAAGAGGGTTAACGATAGATTTAGCGCATTCAAAATTTGAAACAAATAAATTTTACTTTACATTAATAGATGCTCCTGGACATAGAGACTTTATTAAAAATATGATTACTGGAGCAAGTCAAGCAGATGCAGCTATATTAGTTGTTTCTGCAAAAAAAGGAGAATATGAAACAGGAATAAGCCCTGGAGGACAAACAAGAGAACATGCATTTCTTGCATTCATGCTTGGAATAAAGCAGCTAATTGTATTAATAAATAAAATGGATGACGCTACTGTTAATTGGAGTAAAGAAAGGTTTGAAGAATGCAAGCAAGGTGTTACAGATTTATTAAAAACTATTGGTTATAATGTTGCTAAAATACAAATTATTCCTACTTCAGGATGGCTAGGAGATAATCTTACACAAAGAAGTAAAAATATGCCATGGTATACTGGTCCAACTCTACTTGAAGCATTAGATTTATTTGAAGTACCTCCAAAACCAATAGACAAACCATTAAGAATACCAATTCAAGCAGTCTATTCTATTAAAGGTGTTGGAACAGTTCCAGTTGGTAGAGTTGAAACAGGTATTCTAAAACCTGGAGATATTGTTGTAATACAGCCTGGAGGATTAAAAGCAGAAGTAAAATCAATTGAAATGCATCATCAATCAATTCCACAAGCAATTCCAGGGGATAATATTGGTTTTAACATAAAAGGGGTTGAAAAAACTCAACTTAGGAGAGGAATGGTTGTAGGACCTCCAGATAATCCACCAACTGTAGCTAAGGAGTTTATTGCTCAAATAATAGTTATTTATCATCCAACAGCCATAGCTGTTGGATATACTCCAGTAATGCATATTCATACCGCTCAAATAGCTACAAAATTCGTAGAATTAATTTCTAAAATAGATGCTAGAACTGGACAAATTGTTGAAAAATCTCCTAAATTCTTAAAAACCGGAGATGCTGCTTTAGTTAAACTTAGACCAGTAAGCCCAGTAGCAGCAGAACCTTATGCAGTTTTCCCAGAACTTGGAAGATTTGCTATAAGAGATTCAGGAATGACAATAGCAGCTGGTATAATAAAGGAAATTACTGAGAAAGGCTAAGATTATTTAAAG
>CAZHGP010000025.1:0-11229 GCA_964532175.1 uncultured Nitrososphaeria archaeon | reverse complement strand
GATTATTTAAAGATTGTAAAGAATCAAAAAATTTAATAAAAAAGCTATATAGTGCTTTATCTCCTTAAAAAAAGAAAAATATGGCTCAAAAAATTAGGATAAAACTCTCTAGTACAGATAAAGATAAACTTGAAATGGTTTGTCAACAAATAAAAGAAACTGCCGAAAAAACAGGTACTAAAATTTCTGGACCCATACCACTTCCTCGTAAATGCCTAATTTTGCCGGTAAGAAAATCTCCTTGTGGAGAAGGGACAGCTACTTGGCATAGATATGAAATGAGAATACATAGAAGATTAATAGAATTGAGTATAAGTGATGCAAGAGTTATGAGACAATTAATGAGAATACAAATACCTGAAGAAGTAAGTATTGAAATGACTGTTAGTTAAAAAATATTTTTTATTTCTCAATTTTAAGTTTTAAAAATATAAAAATTTTCTGTTTTATTATAAAAATGGAAAACTTTTTGTAATGGTATTTATAAGAACAGTTATATAAAATAAACTTAAAGAAATAATTGCAGCTCTTTCTAATTTAATTTTTTTACTATGAGATATAGCTGTTGTAAGTAATAAAATAGATATAGCTTGAACTAATAATACAAAAATACTTTCAATAAAATAAAAATCTGGGGTACCTATAGGTGGAAAAATCCCAATTTTAAATTTTCTATCAATAAGAAAAACTCCAGGTAAAATTGATAATGGAAGCATAGAAATGATTATTAAAGCTAAAAGTCTAAAATTATTCCCTTTTCCACCTAAAATATGAGATGCTAATACACAATATCCCCAAGAAAAAAGAATACTAAAAATAATCTTAGCTAAATATAATTCAGCTCCAAATCCAGGTGAGTATGTAAGATACATTATTTGTAAATCAAATCTAGCATAAAGAAATACAAGTGATAAAAAGCCAATAGATAAAAGGGATGTTAAAGAGCATAAAACTTTATTTTCATATATTGGTATAAAAAGCCATGCAGGATAAAAAATATTTGAAAGAAAATTTTTCAAATTACTTGGAATTTTTAACATATTAGGATATTCTAATGAGCTACTTTCTTTTAATTGTTTATAAATAATTTTCCCCTCTTCACTTAGAAAATAATTCCTTTTATCATCTTGTTGCACAAGTTTACCTAATTGCCTTAAGTTATAATATAATGAACCAGTACTAATATGCAATTTCTCTTTAAGAGCAGTAGCTCCAATATATTCATTATCACCAATAGTTATTAAAATAAGCTTTCTAATAGGATGTTTAAGAATTGATGAAATTTCATCTTTTTCTAAAACCATTAAAACAGCCCCCCAAATCCTCATTATAAATTTCTAATCCTTCATTTATATAATTGTTATCATTTTTCTAAAAAATATAATTTATCTTGATGCAAGAGCTACACGTTCTAACTCATATTTCTTCCTTAAAGAATAACATTTAGCATCATTTTGAGAAGCCATTATTATTTCATCTGCTAAACATTCTTCTACTGTTTTTCTATTTCTCCAACTTGCTTCTCTAGCAGCATCAGTAATATATCTTAATGCAAGATCCACTCTTCTTTGAGGAGATAAATCAACAGCTTTATAATAAATTACTCCCCCATAACTTAGCCTTGTTACATCTTCTCTTGGTGCTGCATTTTCAATGGCTCTTACAAGTACTTCTATAGGATTCTTACCAGTTTTTAAATGAATTATTTCTAAAGCATTTTTTACTATTTTTAATGCTTTAGATTTTTTCCCTCCAGCTCTTCCAGGTTTCATTAAATTATTTGCAAGCCTTTCGATAATACTTACTTTAGATTTTCCAAATCTCCTATGCTCATGTCTTCCTCCAGAATGAGGAATTATTACTGGTTTTAAGCATATATATCTTTCTAACCCTGGATCAAGTACTTTTATATTGCTTACATCCCATTTTCCAAATATTTTTACTTCTTCACTCATTTCTTATCTTCCCTAATTCTAAAAAAAGCTTTAATATAAAAATTTATTTTAAAAAACTAAGTTAAAAATATAAAAAAAGAATAAATATCAATTATTTTATCTTTTAGGTTTCTTAACTTTTCCAATTACTAATAAATTAAGCGGAACGCCATTAACTAATTCTACTTTATATCTAACACCTGGCAAATCTCCATAAGCTTTTCCTTGTGGACCACCTATGCCACTTATAATTACTTCATCATGCTCATCTACAACGTTTAAAGCACCATCTCCTGGAAGAAAAGCAGTAACAGTTTTTCCATTTTTAATTAATTGTACTCTTACACATTTCCTAACAGCAGAGTTTGGCTGTCTAGATTCTATTCCAACTTTCTGAATAACTATTCCTCTAGCCATTGGAGCTCCTTCAAGAGGATCAGTTTTATATTTCAACATAAGCATTCTATTTCTATATTCTCTTTCTTTCCATCTAAATTTTTTTCTATTTTTCCTAAGTTTTCTAGCTGAGAATAAACCCCTTCCCATATTTTATCGAAAAGAAAAATAAAAAGCTAGTTTTTAAAATTTTTCATTAAAGATATATATTTAAAAAAATTAACTATATAACGATTATTTTATCAACATTATGATGCCTTCTTGCTAAATATCTAACTAGTTCTATTGTTTTACCATTTTTCCCTATTGCAAGTCCTTTTTGATTAGGATCAATCATTACAACAACCATTTTTTTCCCATTAGGTTTTTCTGTTAATCTTAAATCAATTACTTTTGCAGGTAAAAGAGCATTTTTAATAAAAGTTGCAGTATCTTGAGAATACTCAATTATTTTAAGTTTCTTTTTAATTAAATAAGAAAATTGTTTTATTTTTTTCCCTCCATTTTGAAGAAGATATTTTAATTTACCATTTTCTATTACAAAAACAACCAATTCTTCATTTTCTATACAATCTATTACAGGAATATTAAGCATTGCTTCAAAAAGAGATATATACCTTATTTCTTTATCAGTTAATTTAAGTCCTTCGTTCAATTTCAGTCGAAGCCTCCAATATATTTGATTCTCCTTCATCTATTATTGCTAAAACACTTATTGAAAAAGGTTTATTAAGTATAGCTCCAAATTCTGTTGAAGATAATTCTGTTTTTAATACAGGTATATTGGATACTTTAGATGCAGAAATTAAATCTATTAAAAGATTTTCTGGGCAATTATTTGCTACTAAAACAATTTTAGCCTTTTTTTGAAAAATAGATTTAAGAGATCTTCTAAATCCTAAAATCATTTTACCAGTTGTTTGAACTATTTTCAATTCTTTCCTAAGATCCATTTTTACCAGCCATATTTCTATTATTTAAATTACTTAATTTCATTAAAAGAGATACTGTTCCTGTTCCTACTGGTATTTCTTTACCTATAAGTATTCTTTCAACATTCCCTTTTAGATTATCGATTTCTCCTTTAACAGCAGCATCTAAAAGTGTTTGAGTACTTACTTCAAATGCAGCTCTAGCTAATACGCTTGATTTAAGCTTTATCACACCATGTCTACCAACTTGTTGAACTTTACCACTAAGAGTCATCATATCAGCTAATAATAATAAATGTCTTACATCAACATCTATTCCTTGCTCTTTCAAGACAGACTTAGCTTCCTTTACTATTGCTGTTCTAGCAGCTTCTATACCTAAAACTTCAGCTATCTCATGTATATTATTAGTTATTACCCTTTTTGGATCTACCCCTGGAAAATTCATAACTTCTTTTAAATTTGATCCTTCAGTAAGTATTACATATTCATTATCTTCTTTTTTCACGATTGTGCGAGTAATCCCTTTTATTCCTTTTAATTTAAGATGTAAAATTTTGTCCCTAATTTTTTGTAAAGCCGATATATCCTCTTCAGAAGAATAAATATAAAGTATTTTACCTTTTAATTCAAATTTATTTTCTTTTAAAGCTTCTTTCATATCTTTCAATGTAACACCAAAATTCTTTATCGCATTAATATCAAGTTTTAATATGATTGCCTTTTTACCTAAATGTATACTAGATTCTGAAGTTATATCTGAAAAAGTTGTATATAATATTCTTTTAGATATCTTTTCAGCTTTCTTTTCATCAAATTTAATTTTTTCATCTAAATAAATTGTCATTGCTGGAGTTGAGGGCACTCTTCTAGCATCTACGATTTCTATTAAACGAGGCAAACCAAGTAATATACTTCTTTCCATTACACCTGCAAAATGGAAAGTTCTTAATGTGAGCTGTGTGCTAGGTTCACCAATTGATTGAGCAGTAATTATTCCAACAGCATCTCCAGGTTCAGCTTTAGAATTTTCATAAATATTTAAAACAGAATTAATAATTTCATTTAAAGCATTTTCACCAATTTTCGTTTTTAAAATATTTTTTCTTAATTCATCTATTATAGATTGCGGTAAAAGATTTTTAATTTCTTCTATTTTAGATTCTATTAAATTCTTAGGAATTGGTTTTTCATCAGGGAATTTTTCAAGCGTTTTTCTTATTAAAATTTCAAAGTTTATAGGTTTACCATGGTATGTTTTACTTGGATCTATGCCATCTTCTCCATATTGGAATTGAACTATCCTTTTATCTTCAGCAATTCTAACAGTTCCATCATATTCCACATAAAGAGATTCAAGAGCATTTATTAATCTCCTTTGCATATACCCGCTTTGTTGAGTTCTTACAGCAGTATCTACTAATCCATCTCTTCCACCTGCTGCATGGAAGAAGAATTCTATGGGGTCTAAACCTTTTATAAAACTATTATAAACAAATCCTTTTGCAGCTATAGAAGAATCTCCTTTTATAAAGAATGGAAGAACTCTTCCATCAAATCCACGCTTTATCCTTTCTCTTCTAACAGACTGTTGCCCAACGGTTGCAATCATTTGATCTATATTTAATGAAGTACCTCTTGCTCCTGTTTTAGCCATTATTAATGCAGAACTTAATGGTGATATTACAGATCTTACAATTTTTCCAGCTTTACTTCTTGCTTTAGAAACAATAGATAATACATTTGATTCGAATAACTTTTCATAATCTTTATAAATTGATACTATTTTTTGATATTCTTGATCCATTTCATTAAGAATATTCTTAATTTCTTCATAGGCTTTTTCTGGAATTTGTAAATCATTAAGTGAGAAAGTAAAACCTTTTAAAGTAATGAAAGTGTTTAATAATCTACACAGTTTGTCAAGGAATTCCTTCACATAAGCTGGACCATATTCTTTAGCAAGTACATGAAGTATACTATTTGCTTTTTCTATACCAATAGAATTTCTATCCAATACTCCTGAAATCAATTGTCCATTCTTAATAATTACTTGTTTTTCATCTTCAAATGATGATTCTAATTCATGATTAAAATCTTTAGGAAGTAATAAACTGAATATTTGTTTTCCACTCCATTTAGGTTCAGGAGATTTTATTATAGGTTCAGGAAGTTCTCCATCATAATTTATAGATGCGCATAAAGCTGAAACTTCATCTTTACTTAAAAAAGTATCTTTCTTGGTTAATAAATATGCTGAAGTTAGAAAGTCTCTTATAGCTCCTATGATTGGAGCTCCATATCTTGGTGAGATGATATTATTTTGAACAAGTAAAAGGAATCTGGCTTCTACTTGAGCTTCTTCACTTTGAGGAACATGTAAGTTCATTTCATCTCCATCAAAATCAGCATTATAAGGAGGACATACTGTCAAATTAAGTCTAAATGTTCTATAAGGTAGAACTTTAACTAAATGAGCCATTATTGACATTCTATGTAAAGATGGTTGCCTATTAAATAAAACTACATCACCATCTATTAAATGTCTTTCAACTATAAATCCAGGTTCTAAAGCATTAGCTAATTCTTCAAGATTAGAAATATACTTAAGCCTTATCCTTTTACCATCAGGTCTAATTATATATCTTGCTCCAGGGTATTTATCAGGACCATTTCTAACATATTCCCTCATTTTTTCAATATTCCATGATGTTACTTTTTCAGGAACAGTTAATTGTTTAGCAACTTCTAAAGGTACACCAACTTCATTTATACTTAAATTTGGATCAGGTGAAATAACTGTTCTAGAAGAAAAATCTACTCTCTTACCCGAAAGATTAAGTCTAAATCGCCCTTCTTTCCCTTTAAGTCTTTGAGCAAGAGTTTTTAAAATTCTACCAGATCTATGTCTTGATGGAGAAATCCCAAGTGCTTCATTATTTATGTAAGTTGTTACATGGTATTGTAATAAATCTGATAATTCAGCTATTATAGGTGATGGGGAACCAGCACTTATACTTTCCTTTAAACGTTGAGCTACTCTTATAATATCAACAAGTTTATGTGTTAAATCATCTTCTGAACGATATCCAGATTCTAAAGTAATGGATGGTCTAACATAAACAGGTGGAACTGGAAGAACTGTAATAACCATCCATTCAGGTCTAGCATCTTTTGGATCTATATCTAGAAGTATAAGATCTTCATCTGGAATTCTTTCAAGACGAGCTCTAACAATGCTTGGACTTAATTTTACTGTACCATATTCTGTTTGCTCTTTAAAAGTTGTAGGTTTTTCTAATTCAACTTTATATTGTTTTTCACCACAATGTGGACAATTATTCATTGAGATTGCTTTTTGGATTATTTTATAATATATTTGTCTTGAAGCTATTCCGCCTTCTTCATATTGCTTTAATTTTTCTTTATAATCTTTTATTTCTTCATCAGTTAATAATATTCTTCCACAACTTCTACATGTAGCTCTTAAAAGTGTTAAAATAGTTTTTGCAAAACCTACATGTATTACTGGTGTAGGTAGCTCTATATGGCCAAAATGACCTGGACATCCAAGATAAGTATTTCCACATGTTTGACATCTTTGACCTGGTTCAAGTGTACCAAGTCTTGGATCCATAACACCTGTTGGAATAGGTACTCCATCCTCATCATAAGTATCTGGTGTTTGTATTTCAGCAACAGAGAGCTTTCTAATAATTTCTGGAGAAAGTATTCCAAATTTTATTTTTGAAATAGCTTTTTTATAACTCATTTTAAAATTCCTCCGATAAACTTACTTTAGGAGAAATGCACATACTCATCATTTCATTTAATAAGAGATAAAATGCATAAGACATTGAAACTGGAGAAATCTTAGCATTTTTCCCACATATTCTACAAACATATTTCTCTTGTTTCAAATCATAGTAAGCTGGATAACCACAATTTTCACAGAAATAAGCTGTATAGAAATCTGATTGTTCTAAAAGTCTATCTAAAAGAAGGAATGAAGCTCCATAAGCAATTAAGCAATCTCTTTCCATTTCTCCAAATTTTAGTCCTCCACCTCTTGCTCTACCTTCTGTAGGTTGCCTAGTTAACATTTGAACTTGTCCTCTAGCTCTTGCATGTATTTTATCTCTTACAAGATGATGAAGTCTTTGATAATAAACAACTCCAATGAAAATATCTACTTCATATTTTTTACCAGTTATTCCATCATACATTACTTCTTTTCCAGAATATTGAAAGCCCAATTCTTGAAGTTCTTTTTGTAAATCTTGAATTGAATGCTTAAAGAAAGGTGTTCCATCTATTACTTTACCTGAAATACAAGCTACTTTGCCAGCTATGCTTTCAAAAAGTTGACCTAAAGTCATTCTAGATGGAAAAGCATGAGGATTTATTATTAAATCTGGAACAATTCCACTTTCTGTATAAGGCATATCTTCTTGTGGGAAAAGCATTCCAACAACTCCTTTTTGTCCATGACGAGAAGAAAACTTATCACCTATTTCTGGAAAACAAAGAGTCCTAATTCTTGCTTTTACGATTTTATTACCTTCCTCATTTGTTGTAATAAAAACATTATCTACAACTCCACCTTCAGTTAATCTAACAGTTTCTGAAGAATCACGCCAAATAGGAGGTTTAGAAACAATTTTTTGATATTCTTCAATAAATCTTGGAGGACTAACTCTACCTATTACAACTGCTCCACCTGTGATTTGAGATTCTATATGAGCTAAACCATCTTCATCCAATACTTTATAGAATTGTTCTCCTCTATAGCCTCTAACACTTGGATCAGGAATACAGAACTTATCCTTTTGCCCGCCAAGATATTGTCTAGCTTCAGCTTCATATAATCTATAAGAAGTAGTTAATGCAAGACCACGTTCTACAGCTGATTTATTAAGTATTACTGCATCTTCCATGTTATAGCCTTGATAAGAAAGTATTGCAACAACAAAGTTTTGACCTATTGGACGAATATCTAGTCCAGCAAATTTAGATGCTTTTGTAGTTACTAAAGGCTTTTGTGGATAATGCATTATATGGAAACGAGAATCAGTTCTTATAGAATAACTTGTGGAGAAAACACCTAAAGCTTGCTTAGCCATTGCACCTTCATAAGTATTACGAGGAGATTGATTATGTTCTGCAAAAGGTATTATTGAAACAACCAATCCAAGCATTAAATATGGACAAATCTCTAAATGTGTAGTTTCAGCATTTATTTTATCAGGTGTAATTGCTACAAGAGCATTTTCTTCCTCTTCTGCATCTAAAAATTCAACAATACCCATAGAAACTAAATCGCTAAATTTTAATAATCCTTTTTTAATAGATTCAAGATGTTCTTTAGTAAGTTTTAATTTCCCTTTTTCAATTATTAAAAGAGGCCTTCTAACTCTTCCTTCATCACTCCATATCCAAACTTCATTATTCTCTGTATGGAAAGAAATGTTTATATTATGATCCAATTCTCCTCTTCTTCTTAATGTTCTTAATTGATTAACTAATTGAATAGGATTAGAATGAAAACCAATAAGTTGTCCATCTAAGAATATTTTAGATAGCGTATATTTTTTCTTAGAAAATGCTTCACTTATTGGTATCATTCCAAGCATTGGAAGGCTTTCAATTAGTTTTTCAATATTTGCTTTAGAAGAAAATTCAGCTGATAAAGCTAAATTTTTAACAAGACCACAATTTGCTCCTTCAGGTGTTTCGTTTGGACAAAGTCTACCCCAATGAGTACCATGTAAATCTCTTGCTTCAAAATGTGGTTGGCTTCTACTAAGAGGAGATTGAACTCTTCTTAAATGGCTTAAGGTTGCAATATAGTTTGTTCTATTTAGAAGTTGTGTAACACCAACTCTTCCACCAGGCCAATTTCCTGTAGCAAAAGCATGTTTAACAAAATCTGATATAACTCCTGGTCTTACAAAAGTTGAAACGGTTATTGGTTGCCTTATAACAGGCATACGTTCAAGATGATAACGGATTTCATGAAGTAATTTAGTAAAAGCAGCTCTATAAAGTTCTTCTAGTAAAGCACCTGCAAGCTTTAAACGTTTATTTGAATAATGATCTTTATCACTTGGTTTTCTAATACCAATGCTTGTTTCGAGAAGTTGAGAAATCATTTCGCATAAGAAAATTGCCTTATTTTGGCGACTATGTTTATTTGTACCTAAATGTAATAAGAAAACAGAATCAAGCAAATTTTCAGCTCTAAGTATTCTATATTCTTCAGCATATCCAAAAGCAACTCTATTACCAATATATTTAATAGCATCTTTTTGTGTTTCAATTCCTTCTGCTTCATCAAAAGATGGTTCAAGTAATGCTTGAATATCCTCTCTTTGAGAAATAAGTTCAGCGATATCTTTATCAGATGTAAGACCTAAAGCTCTAAGCATTATGATTGCTGGAATACCTTTATAAATATTTGAGAAAAATACTCTAATACCAGAACCTGGTTTATATCTCACTTCAACTCTTGCTTGTCTACCATGAGAAGCAGAAAGGATTGCTGCAATGTATTCTTTTCCAGAACTCGTTTCTTTTTCAGTAATAATAACTTTATTAGGAGCAAGATCTTCAAAAGCAGTTAAGACCCTTTCAGAACCATTAATTATGAAATAACCACCAGGATCAAGAGGATCTTCCCCAACTTTTTCAAGTTCCTCAGGAGATAAACGGGATAATAAACAAATATTTGAACGAAGCATTACAGGAATAATTCCAACTTCTATTTTTTCGCTTGAAAGAAGTTTACCTCCAAAATATAAACTCATATAAACATATATTGGAGCTGCATATGTTAAATTTCTAAGTCTAGCTTCAGATGGGAAAATTGGATGAATAGTACCATCTATTTCAACTACTCTTGGTTCTCCAACTTCAACAGCTCCAAATTTTAAAGTAATAGAACCGTACTTTGTTTTAACTTCTAAATCGCCTAATGAATTTATTAAAGATTGTAATCCTTTTTCTATAAAAGCATTATAAGACCTTAAATGATGTTGAACTAATCCGATTTCTTCAATATATGCTTTAGCTAATTCCCATAAATCTTCTTGGCTAAAAGATTCTTCATTATTCTCTTTAGGTTGCATCTTTCACCACACACCTATAATAAACAGATACACCACTAGTTTCAGATGGGCGAGTAATCTTAATAATATCACCAACTTTAGCTCCAATAGCTTTAATAACAGGATCTGATATAAGAATTGAAGGAAGTTGAGAAGGAGTAATATTATATTTTTTTAATAAAGCTTCAGCTTCTTCTTTAGATAAAATCTCATGTTTAGGAACATAAATATGCTCTAAAATATTAAGAGGAGGGGTAGATTTTTTACTCTTTCTAGAAGATTCGCTCTTTTTCAAAATAATTTTCCCTCCGAATAAAAAAGTCAAGTACGGTTTAAAAAACTAAAAAGGGCAATTAATAAAGTTTTCAAAAAATAACATATAATTTTTAAGAAAATGACGGGCCCGACGGGAGTTGAACCCGCGACCCTTACCCAGGAAGTAAATAATACTTCCTTCCGGGTGGCTTCCTTTTTAGCTAAAAGCTTCACCGCTTTTTTATGCTCCGGTGCTCTATCCTGGCTCCTCACCCTTTTTTGGGTTCTGAGCTACGGGCCCTTTTTATAAGAAAATATTAATAAAAACTTAAATAAAAAAATTCTTTTAAAAGTATGAAAATTAAAGTAAGTGTTAAAATTTTTATTTCATATTTTTCTTATTTTTTAAATAAAAAATTTAGAATTTAAAAATTTATAGGTAAGAATAAAAAATTAATTTTAAAGCCCTGGTAGTATAGACCGGTAAAAAAAATTGCCGAGGTATCCGCGGCTGTCGAGTATTGCAGAACCCGCGGGGTCCCGGGTTCAAGTCCCGGCCAGGGCGTTTCTTCTCATTGCTAAAACCTAAAAATCTTTAATAATTTC
>CAZHGP010000024.1:18649-22296 GCA_964532175.1 uncultured Nitrososphaeria archaeon | reverse complement strand
TATTTTTTTAAAAAAAAGAATATTAAATAAAAATAATTTTTAAATTTATCCCTTAAAAGAATAATAGTTTAATTTTTTTATTCAGTATAAGTAATAAGTTGTTTAGATTCTAAAGTTTTTTTCACAATATCAACAGCTTCAAAAACATCGCTTTCTTCTTTTCCTCCTGTAACAACAAGCTTTCCACTAGCAAATATTAATATTACTACTTTTGGTTTAAACATTCTATATATGAGCCCAGGAATTCGCAAATTTGCGATACACGCAAATTTATTGCTCAGGCTCATATAAAGTATATTCTAAAAGTTCAGCTGATTTTTCAAGATCAACTTTTCCTTTAAGGTCTACTGATGCTACTATATTTTGTATTTCTATTTGAGGCTCATTTTTTATTATAAAACCTGCATCTTTAAGCATACTAACTACTTTTTTTACTGCTTTTATTGATTCTTTTTCACTTTTAGCTCCTGTTGAAACCATTTTTCCAGATCCAAATATAAGAGTTGCAGTTTTTGGCTTTTTTAATCTAAATACTAATCCTGGAAATTGACTTGGCCTATAATCTACTAAATCTGGAAATGTTTTTTGTATAGCTGGAAGATCAATTCTTTGATTTAAAGTTACTGAAGCAACTACATTTTCTATATTTACTATTGGTTTTGTTTTCTTAGATAGTTTAAACATAATTTTTTATTTCCTTAAGTTGTTTATATATATTTATAAATGAAATTTATTAAAAAGCCTATATATTTAAAAATATTTTAAATATTTAATCTCAAAATAAGCTTTAAATACAACCATTTTTTAAAGATAAAAATAATATTTATTTTTTAAAAGTTGATTTTAAATGGTTGATTTAGTATCATTATTTAATAGTAAAGCTCAAGTAAAGCTTTTACAATTTTTATTGGATAATCCAAATAAAATCGTTACTCAAAATTTTATAGCAAAATTGCTTAATCTTTCTCCATCAACTATTGCAAGAGTTATTCAACCTCTTGAAAAGGAAAATATAATAAAAATAGAAGAAGTTAAAAAAATGAAAGTTATTACTTTAAATACAGAAAATGAAATAACAAAGGTTTTAATAGAATTTAATTCAAAAATTAAAAATATTAAAAAATAGTTTTTAATAAAATTAATTAAAAGTTTAAATATTGCTTTTTTAATCGTCGCATAAGAAATGTCGAATGAATTCAAACGTATAATTAGAGTATTAGGTACAGATTTAGATGGCTCTTTAAAAGTACCTTATGCTCTATCAAAAATTAAAGGTGTTGGAATATTTTTAGGATATGCAATTTCAAGAGCTTTAAATATAGATCCAGATGAAAGAATAGGATTTTTATCTGAAAATCAAATTCAAAAAATTGAAGATGCGATTTCAAATCCATTATCATATGGTATTCCTTCATGGTTATTGAATAGAAGAAGAGATTTAAAAACAGGAAAAGATTTACATTTACATGGATCAGATTTAGTATTAACAATTAAAGAAGATATTGAAAGAGAAAAGAAAATTAAATCTTGGAGAGGAGTAAGGCATTCATTAGGATTAAAAGTTAGAGGACAAAGAACTAAAACAACTGGAAGAAAGCATGCTGCTGTAGGAGTTTTAAGAAGAGCAGTAGCTCAAGCTCAAACTGAAAAGAAAGAAAAGAAAGAATAAAAAGTGAATTAATATGGGAGATCCAAAAAGGCAAAGAAAAAAGTATGAAGGCCCAGCTCATCCTTGGAGAGCAGATGTTTTAAGTGAGGAACTTAAATTATTAGGAGAATTTGGATTAAGAAATAAGAGAGAATTATGGAGAGCTGCTAGTACTTTAAGGAAATATAGAGCTATTGCTAGAAAACTTTTTGCATTAACTGGAGAAAAAAGAGAGAAGCTTGAAAAAATACTTATAGAAAAACTAATAAAATTAGGTGTTTTGCAACCAGGAGCAACATTGGATGATATTTTAAGTTTAACTGTAAGAGACTTCTTAAAAAGAAGGTTACAAACAATTTTATACGATCTTGGATATGCTAAAACAATTTATCATGCAAGACAATTAATAACACATGGGCATGTATTAATAGGAGATAAAAAAGTTAAATCCCCTAGTTATCATGTTAAAAGAGGAGAGGAAGGAAAAATTAAAGTGGAAATACCAATCGAAGCTAATGTTAAGGGATAGTGAAAAAATATGAGCGAAATAGAAGCAACTCAAAAGAAAAAAGTTAAAAAAGGGATATGGGGAATAGCTCATATTTACTCTTCTTATAATAACATAATTGTACATATAACTGATCTGACAGGTGCAGAAACTCTTGCAAGAGCATCAGGTGGAATGTTTGTTGATGCTGGAAGGCTTGAACCAACACCTTATGCAGCAACAAGAGCTGCAACATATGCTATGGAAGTAGCTAAAAGTAAAGGGCTTATAGGAGTACATATTCAAGTAAGAGCTCCTGGAGGAGCTAAAGCACGTACTCCTGGACCAGGTACTCAAGCAGCTATTAGAGCAATAGCACGTTCAGGAGTAGAAATAGGTAGAATAGAAGATGTTACACCTCTTCCGCACGATTCAATAAGGAAAAAAGGCGGTAGAAGAGGAAGAAGAGTATAATTTTATATTCTCATAAAAAAATAAATATTTTTAATTCATTATTTTCTCAGATTAATTATGGTTAAAGAGTACATTATTGGAGTTGATTTAGGAGCTACTAACGTTAGAGTTGCTTTAGCTAATAAAGAAGGGAAAATATTAAATAAAATTATTGAAAAAACTGAAAAAGAGAAAGGTGCTGAAGCAATAAGTAAGCAAATTATAAGATTAATTTATTCATTAATAAATTCTATTAAGAAAGAAGATATTATAGGAATTGGTATTGGCTCTATTGGTCCATTGGATTTAAAAAGAGGAGGATTATTTAAAACACCCAATATTCCTCAATATGATTTTATTCCATTAGTAGAACCAATAAAAGAAGAATTTAAAATAAATGTAGAACTTTTAAATGATTGCAATGCAGCTGTTCTTGGAGAAAAATTTTTTGGAGCAGGTAAGAATATCGATAATTTAGTATATGTAACTTTTAGTACTGGAATAGGTGGTGGAGCAATAGTAGATGGAAAATTATTACTTGGAAAAGATGGAAATGCTGCTGAAGTAGGACATATAACAATAGATTATGAAGGAAAACTTAAATGTGGTTGCGGGAAAAGAGGACATTGGGAAGCATATTGTTCAGGAGCAAATATTCCAAATTTCATTAAATTTTTCCTTGAGAAAATAAGTGAAGAAGAAAAGAAAAAAAGTTTATTAATGAAATATTCTAACTATAATATTGATAATATTTCAGCAAAAATGCTTTATGAAGCAGCTAAAGAAAAAGATGAAATTTCAATAAAAATAGTTGAAGAAATAGGTAGATTAAATGCTATAGGTATAGCAAATTTAATAAATGTATACGACCCAAGCTTAATCACAATAGGAGGAGCAATAGCTCTTAAAAATAAAGAACTTATTATAAATCCAATTAAAAAATATGTAGGAAATTATGCAGTAAATAGGATTCCTGAAATAATTATAACCCCACTTGGAGATGATATAGTTTTATATGGAACGATAGCTGCTATATTAAACAAATATTAAATAAAAAAT
>CAZHGP010000024.1:0-18549 GCA_964532175.1 uncultured Nitrososphaeria archaeon | reverse complement strand
TATGAAGAAAATTATTATATTAATTTTTTTAATAATAGTAGCTATAATAGCATCGAGTGTATTATTTATGTTTTATTATAAACCTATTAAGAAAATTGAAGAAGAAATAAATCTAAGTGGTTTAAAAGTTGTTATGATAATTGCTGAAAAAGATTTTAGAGATGAAGAACTTCAAAAACCTAAAGAAATACTTGAGAAATATGGAGCAAAAGTAGTAATAGCTTCTTCAACAACTAATATTGCTACAGGAATGCTTGGAATGAAAGTAAAGCCTGATATTTCAATAAATGAAATTAAAGTTGAAGAATATGATGCGATCATTTTCGTAGGTGGTTCTGGAGCTTCTCAATATTGGAATGATCCAATTGCTCACTCGATAGCTAAAGAAGCTATTAAAAAAGATAAAATATTGTGTGCCATATGTATAGCACCTGTTACTTTAGCAAATGCTGGAGTATTACAAGGAAAAAAAGCTACAGTATGGCCTTCTGAAGCAGAAAAAATAAAAAATATGGGAGCTATTTATACTGGTGCAAATGTTGAAATAGATGGAAAAATTATAACTGCTAATGGTCCAGCAGCTGCTGAAGAATTTGGTAAAGCAATAGCTAAAGCTTTAGCTTATAAAAAATAAATCTAAAAATGATATTAAATTAAAATATTTTATCTATTTGGAAAACTATTTCTTTATCTATAATTTGTGCTATTAAAAATTCATTATTCTTTAAAGCTTTCCATTCATTACTATCATCTATTTTTTCAGATGAAATTATAAGGAAATCTTTATTTGCTTTATAGCACATTTCAAAATATGGCTGATCTTTAAAGCATAAAGAAGTACCATCGTTTTCATTGTATTTACATATTGCATAAACTTTTTTACCATCGCTAAAAATAGAATTTAGAGAACTATATGGATTTTTAAAATCTTTAATATTAATAGAATTCCACTTATTCCATAAAAATTCTTCAAAATCGATTAATGCTTCAACTAAATTTATTTTTTCTTCTTCCAATTTTTTTATAATATACCAAAAATATGTTTCACTATCATTCAAACTTTTAACCATTTTCTTATAATTTCCTAATTCTGAAATAACATGATCAGGAATATTTATTGTTCCATTATGTATAAATACATAATTTTTATAATAAAAAGGTTGCACATTTTCTATAGTAAGAAGCTTTTCAATAGGTAAACTTTTAGGATTGCTTGCTTTTCTTATATGCATTAAAATTATTCTTGAAGAAATTTTATTTAAAATATTTAAAAGCTTATCTTTTTCATTATATATAGAATTCTTACTTTTATAAACTATGGGCTTTAAGTTTTTATAATAAGCAATTCCCCATCCATCACTTTGCTTATTTTTTTCATCAATATAACTTTGATTATATAATGAGCATTTTGAATTTATAAGAAATTCTTTAGCATTACTAGGTTTAATAGATATATAACCAAATAATCTACACATTTTAAATAAAAAATAAAAATTTTTAAAATATTAATTTTTTATTTTTAAGGATAATATAAATCAAAAAATAGTCCAATCTCTATTGGTTCTTTAATGAATAATCTAGAATTTATATAAAATTTATATTGATTTTTTTCAATTATATCTAAAACTTCATCTATATTTATTCCAGTTAATAATATATTTATTGAATATTTTTTAGAAGAATTTGGATAAATTATTCCACCAAGCATTTCATCAAAAATCCCTACTTTAGTCCAATCTTTAAGATAAAAATATACTGCTCCTTGAAAATTTTTTAATGTAATTCCTAAGTAAGGTTTATGATTAAATATTTCAAATTCTATAATAGCATTAATTTTTTCTTTATCATATTTTATAAATGAAATATTAGTTATTTTAATATCTATTTCAGAAATAGTTTCCCAAATTTTTAAATGCTCATTTATTGCAAAAATTCCCATTATAAAAGAAGAAAATATTAATAATAAAAATATAATTAAAGCTATTTTTTTATTCATTTATTTCACTTCATATTTTTCTATTTTTAATATTTTTAAGGAAGCATATAAATAATTTATTAAAAAATGAATCAAAAAATAAAAGATATTTTAATTGTAATTGGTTGGTCCATAATCATTTCAAATATAAATTTTATATCAATGTATAAAGTATATGCAGAACAAACAATAGATTTTATTCAAATAATAATAGTTTTTATTTCAAGCTTTTTATCTGGATATTTAATAGCTAATCTTAAAAAAGCTTTAATTATATTCATTTTAACAATTATAATTTCAGCAATAATAATGTATGAAATAATGATTTTACCAGCAACTTTAGGACTCATAGCTATACAAGCTTTACTTGAAAGATATGCTTTAAGTTCTATAAGTGTAAGAATTTTTATACTTTCTCCTATAATGCTTATTGGAGTACTTTTAGGAGGAATTTTTTCAAGTAAATGAATTTATCTTTTTCTAAGTCTTGGATTTAATATTTCATCTAAAGAATAACCAATTAATACAAATGATAAAGATATAAGACCTATGCATATTCCTGGTGGAAGAATCCAATTAAATTCTGTTAATGCATGATTTATTTCTGCTTCAAAAATCATTTTTCCCCATGTTACTCTATTCGGATCTCCTAAACCAAGAAAACTAAGCCAAGCTTCGGCTACAATTATTGTAGGAACATTTAATGCTAATGCAACATATACCAATCCCATTACATTTGGTAAAATATGCTTAAAGATTATATGTCCAGTAGAAGCTCCTAAAGCTCTTGAAGCTTCAACAAAAGCTCTTTCTTTTAAGCTTAATGTTTGAGATCTAACCATTCTAGCAAAACCCATCCATCCTAAGAAACCAAGCAAAATTATTAAATTTTCAATTTTAGCCCCCAAAACAGCCATTAAAACAAGTACTAAAGGAAGATATGGGAGAGTTAATAATACATCTGTGAATCTCATGGATATTTCATCTGTTAAGCCTCCAACATATCCAGAAACAAGACCAACAATTAAACCTATGCTAACAGATATGAATGCACATAGAAAAGCTATGTATAAAGTGGTTCTTGAACCATGTAAGAGCTGTGAATATAAATCTCTTCCAAAATGATCAGTTCCAAGTATTCCATAAGCTGAACCCAGAAGTTTTATATTCATATTCGTTAAATAAATATCTACATTACTTTCATTTTTTGATTCATCATATAAATCTATTTGTATTCCAAAAGTATATGTTCCTTTGCTTGTGAAAAGAGTTGGAGGTACTTCTGTTAATATTCCAGTTGGATCTCCAACAAGTTTACCAACATTTCTCTTAACATCTGAACTATGAGAATCAACATTTTGTATAAGCCATGAATTTTCAGATAATCTTTTAGAAAGTAATATTACTTTTCCATATTTAGGTGTAATTATAAAATAGTTTATTGTAACATATATATCTTCAGAACCTTTCTTTAAAGCCATGAAACTACATATAAATTTCTTAGGTGGAGCAGAATATTCATAATTGAAAGTTTTACTAATATTAATTGTTTTTAATAAAAATGATTCTTTAGCTGTTTTTTTAAGATTTATATGTATACTTCCTAAAACATTTTGTTCTTTAGGTAAAGCTAAAATTTTTTGTATTTCAGGTGAAATTGTAATCTTTGAATAAGATGAAGAAATTTCGAATAAACTTCCATGAGGTAAAGAAATATCCCATTCATTTAAAGCATTTTCAGAAGAAAACTTTGGATCTTTTATTGGAAACATGTTTAAACTATACGATCCTAAAAAAGGCGCAACCCATTCAGGAGCAGCTCTATGACCTGCTACATAATAATCATTCAAAGGATCATGTGGAGCTAGAATTGGAGCTAAAATAGCTATAGCTAAAAAGAATAATAATATGGCTAAACCAATAATCCCTTTTCTATTTCTTTTAAAACTATTCCAAAAATTCTTTACATTTCTAATAATTTTTTGATAAGTTCTTCGTTCTCTAAAAATTTCAAATATGCTTAACATTTTGTTTTCTCCTATTCATACTTTATCCTAGGATCTATAAAGCCATAAAGAATATCTGCAATAAAGTTTGCAAAAATAGTTGATAATGCAAATATATAGAATATTGCTTGAAGAACAGGATAATCTACTTGCATAACTGCATCCCATGTTAATAAACCCATTCCATGCCATGAAAAAACTGTTTCTGTAGCTATCGCACCACTTATTATACTAGCAAAAGATAATGCAACATTTGTTACTAATGGAAGAGAAGCATTTCTAAAAGCATGTTTAAAAAGTACAGTTCTTTCATCAACACCTTTTGCTCTAGCAGTTGTTATATAATCTTCTGTAAGACTTTCAATCATAGTACTTCTCATTAATAAAGTATATGCTCCATAACTAAACAAAAATAATGTAAATCCTGGAAGGAATAAATGCCATAAAATATCTATTGTAATACTTAATGGATCTGTAAGAGGATTTGTTGGTGATGGAGGACTAATTGTTCCTCCAAATGGAAATATTTTAAATATAAAGCCAAAAACGTATAGGAAAATCATTCCTGTCCAAAAAACAGGTAAATTGCTAATTATAAGAGAACTTGTCATTATGCTTAAATCAAGCTTTTCCCCTCTTTTAGCAGCAGCATAAACTCCAGTAAATACTCCGAATATTATTGAGAAAATTGTTGAAACTCCAAGCAATAAAATTGTATTTGGAAGTCTTTCCATTATCTCATTTATTACTGGATGTTGAGAATAATAAGAATAACCAAATTCCCATAAAAACATATTTTTTATATATTTTAAATATCTTATATAGAGAGGCTCATTTAAACCAAATATTTCTATTAATCTTTTTGCTTGTTCAGGCTTAAGTCTAAGAGAACTAGCCATAATTGTAACTGGATCAGCTGGTATTAATTGAAAAATAATAAAATTAATAGTTAAAACTATATAAATTAATATAATTGTATATATAGTTCTTTTAACTATATATTTTCTTAGCCCCAATAATAAAAACCTCTTTTCAAACTCTTTACTGTTTTAAAAACATTTTAAAAAGTTGCTTATTAATATTTAGCTTTTTATTTTTTTAAAAAAAATAAAAAAGGAATTAAAAAGGAATTAAGCTGGTTTTGGAGCTGGTGCTGGAGGTGCTACTTTTAATCTACTTATTATAAAGCCTATAGCTAAAAGAACTATTGCAAATACTATGATTCCTAAAGCAATATCCATACCTGCGCTTGGAGCTGGCCCAGTTATTGGTGCAACTGTTGGTAAAGTAGCTGTTGTAATAGGTGCAACACCACTAACAGTTAATGGAGAAGTTAATTTCGTAGTATAATCTCCTATTGGACTATACCAAACAACATTAAATTCTAATGTATATGAACCTTCAGTTAAAGCTGGTAAAGTAGCTTCCCATACTCCTCCACCAATATGTCTCATTTCAATAGCTTGTCCAGCAACACTTAAAGTTACTTTTGCATTTTCAGTTATAGGCTTTCCTGAATAATCTATAGCTTGAATAGTTACTGAAGGTTTTTGTCCTGCAGCAATAGTTGATGGAATTGATACAGCTTTAGCTGAAATCTTCTTATCTGGATGTCTTCTAAAGTAATCTTTGAAAGCTTTAAGTAAAACATATTCTCCTGGTTTATATTCAACAAATTGGAATGGTCCTGAACCGATTAATGTCCCTTCTGCAACACAGTCATATGTAGTCCATTTTTCACCAACTTTCTCCCATATATGTTTAGGTAATATTATTGTAGAAACGGTGTGTAATAATAAATAACTTGAGACATTGCAATAGAGTACTACTGTATATTTATCTGGAGCTTCAACTTTAACAAGCTTTTCGATTACTGGCAAATACCTTGGAGGTTGATATTTCATAAAGAATTCATAAGTAAATTTAACATCTTCAGCTGTAACTGGCTTTCCATCATGGAAAGTCATATTTTCAACTAGTTTATAAGTTATCTTCATACCTTTCTTTCCTGGAGCATATTCCCAAGGTTCAGTTTTCCATGTAGCTGTCCATGGGATATCTTTTAATGTATATGGATCTACAGCATAAGGAACACCTTCGTAAATTTCTTGTAAAACATACCAATCCCAAACCCACATTCCTCTAATAGGATTCAAATCTTCAGGCTCACTCTTAAATCCAAATCTAAGTGTTCCGCCGAATGGCATATCTTTTAAATGAGCATTAAATAAACTCCACCATGCTCCAGTACCAGTACCAACACCATAACCTTTCATGTTTACCCACCCTTCCCATTTAGCACTTGCACCTATTACAGCTGCACTTTGATACAATGGTATAGTAGCTACTTGATCCATGAATATTCTTTGTGCTTCCCAAGCACCTTCTTTTACTTCTTCGAATGTCTCACCCCATTTAACTTTCTCAGCTGCTTTATCAAACTCAGCATTTCTAAAGCCCGGGTAATTAAGCCCCCAGGGTTCTGGATAAACATCCATGGATGAATGATATAGATCGTATAGATGATCTGGATCTCTCCCTAAGCTCCATCCTCCAGTATATAAATGATAGTCATATTCAACCATTACTTTTTGAAAACAAACTTTTCTTTCAACAACATGTAAATCAACAGGTATTCCTATTTTCTGCATCTCTGCTGCAAGCCATTCTCCAGCAGTTTTTCTAGGTATATGATCTATTCTAACATAGAAAACTATTGGATCTAATTTTTTACCCGTTTTCGGATCTATTCTCCATCCATCTGGACCTTTAACAAATCCTGCTTTATCAAGTATTTCAGCTGCTTTAGCTGGATTATATTCATATTTTGGAACATTTGGATTATAGAATACGCCCCATACATCAGTTAAAACAGAATCCATAACTTTTCCAAATCCTTTAACAACCTCAGATACTAATCTTTCTTTATCAACTAAATGAGCTAATGCTCTTCTAAAGTTTACATCGCTTGTTGGCCATCTTCTATGATTTATATCTATTTCAAACATTCCAAATTCTTCATATGGATAAAGCTTAATGTTTGGGTCTTCTTTAAATTCGGGTACTAAATCTGGTGCTACAGGCCAATCCATTAAATCTATTTCTCCAGCTCTTAAAGCAAAGCTTTCAGCAAGTTCATTAGTATATATTTTACAAACTACAAAATCTACTCTCGGGCCATAGGGTTCATAAGTTTGTTTTTCTTGAGCATTTATTGGAAATACTAGAGTTGCTGAAATTATCATTAAAGAGCAAAGTATTAATAGACATATAGATAATATTTTTCTATCCATTTTTCCTCACTTTATTTTACTTATTTTTTTAATTCACTCTAATATTTATTTTTTTCGCATCCCACGATTATTTTATTTTTAAAAAAGAAAATCTTAGTTTATTTAAAAAACTTTTTAAATTATTTATATATCAAAATTATGAAATGCTTTAAGTGAAAATATTTGAGTGAAGAAGAAAAAATTAAAGCTTTAGCTGAAATAAAGAAGTATCTTGAACAAAAAATAATAGAATTAAATAAAGAAATAGATATGATTAAAACTATTTTAATTATAGTTAATGAACAACTTATAGCTAAAAGTTTTAAACAAATTGAAATACCAAAAACTCAAACTCCTAAAGAAGCTGAAGAACTTAGAGAAATAAGATCTAGAAAAGGAGAATTGCTTGGAACAATTCAAATAACATCAAATACGATTAGAATAACTCCAAGCCCAGAAATAGAATTAACTCAAGAAACTAAACCATTTAAATCATTTTTTATAAAAAAAGTATTGGATGGAATGGTTCAAAAAGATAAAAAATTAATAGATTCTGGGCAACTTCAACCAGGAATGGAAATAAGCTATGATATTTTACAAGAAGGAGAATATATAAAAGAGATAATTATAAAAAATTATAATTCAGAAACTAGATTAAAAGAGATAATTAATTCTATTAGATGGACTCTTGAAACTACTCTTTTATCAAAAAAATAGCTTATATTTTCTTTTTGAAATAAGACTTAATTTCTTGTTATAAAGCTTTCATGGTAAACTTTATAAGATACTTTTTAGTATGCTTTATCGATTACTATATCGGAAACTATTAGTTTTAAAGTACCAAAAAATATTAAAGCCGAATTTGATAAATTGAAGAATGAAGTTAATTGGTCTGAAGAATTAAGGAATTATATTATTAAACGTATCAACTATATAAAAAAGGAAAAAGCTCTTAAAGAGATTATAAATGATTTAGAAAAAATAGGGCCTGCAAATGTGCCTAAAGATTTTTCTATAAAATCTGTGAGGGAAGATCGTGATAGTTATTGATGCTTCAGCTTTAACAGCATTCATAATGATGGTAAAAGAGTATCAATATATTACTAATTATATTAAAGAATGCATAAGTGTTGATCATATCGTTAAAGAAGTTGGAAATTCGATATGGAAGGCTCATATAAGAGGATATATTTCGAATAATGATGCTATTAAAAGATTTGAAATTTTAATAAAACTTATAAAAAATGTAATACAATTAATAAATGAAATAGATTTAATCGAAGAAGCAATGAAAATAGCTATGGAAAATAAGATCACTATTTATGATTCATTATATATAGCTTTAGCTTTCAAGAAAAAAATTCCATTATTAACTATCGATAATACGCAAGCTAAAATAGCTAAGAAGTATAATTTAGAAGTAGTTAAACATTAAAGATTATTCGATTTGAATAATTTCATTCACCTATTATTGTAAATATTATTCTTCTATCTCTAGGTCTAGTATCAAGTTCTAAAAATACAATTTGCTGCCATGTACCTAAAAGTAGTTTTCCATTTTTTATTGGGATTGTTAAACTCGGTCCAATAATAGATGCTCTTACATGCGAATGACCATTATCATCTCCCCATCTTAAATGATGCATATATTTAGCATTCTTTGGAGCTATTCTATTAAGTGCTTCAGGTAAATCATATTCACAAAGTCCAGGCTCATATTCTATAGTTGTAACTGCTCCAGTAGACCCAGGAACAAAAATATTAATTAAACCATTTTTTATATTTGATTTCTTAACAATATTACTAACTATTTCAGTTATATCTAATATATCGTTTTCTCCTTTTGTTGAAATTCTTTCTTCAGAAAAATATGTAGTCATTTCCATCACCTATTCATAATTTTTTATAAAAAAATGTAAATATTAAGTATATAAATGAAAATTTTTAAATAGCAAAAATCATTTAGAAAAAGCGATAAACTTGGATAAAAAGAAGAAAATAAAGAAAAAGGAGAAAAATGAGATATTATTATTAGCTATAATATTCATTATAGCTTTAATAACTTTAGCCATTTTTTATGAAATATTTAGACCAGAAAAAGTTAGTAATAAAATTGTAATATATGCTTTACAAGGATTTATGAAAATAGGCCCTAGTTCAAAAGAAGGGGAAGAAGCTTTCTTTAATGGATTTAAGAAAAAATATAATGTTGAAATTGAAGTTAAATATTTTCCAAATGTAACAATAATGTTAGATAGTGTAATAAATGGAAAATTACCAAGTCCAGATATTTTTCTTGGAATAGATAATATATTATTAATAAAAGCAAAGAAAAATAATTTGCTTCAAGTATATAAACCAGAAAAAATAAATGAATTGCATAGCTGGCTTATTGATTATTTAGATAAAGATTTTTATTCTATTCCATTTTCTTATGTTCCTTTAGCAATAATAATTAATGAAAAAAATGTTCCAGAAAAATATAAACAATTATTAGAAAAACCTGGGATATTAACACTTTCAGATCAAAGGATTAGTCAACATTTAGTATTAATGGATCCAAATAAAGTTGAACTTGGATTGCATTTTTTTGCATCGCAAGTATTTCTATATGAAAAAGTTTTAAATAAAAATTGGATTGAATGGTGGCAAAAAATAAAAGATAATACAATTATGAAAGATACATTAGGAAAAGCATATGATTATTTACTTAGTGGAGAAAAAGGAATATTTATTTTAATAGGTACTTCTACTGATCCAATATTTATTTATGAAATGAATAATACATTAAATTATTTTTCAGCTATGCCATTTTATGAGAATAATAAAGCATATAGTTGGATTAAAGTGAATGGAGTTAGTATAGCTAAAAATGCAAAAAATCTGGATTTAGCTAGAAAATATATAGAATATATTTTATCTTCTGAAGTTCAAAAATATCTTTATGAAGGAGATTGGGTTTATCCAGCTAATAAAAATATTGAAATGCCAGAAAGCTATCTTAAAATTTTTCAAATAAAAGATTTTGAACCTTTAAACATTTTTGTTTCACAAAATGATATAGAAAAAATATTTGATAAAATTAAAGAATGGAATGAAATATTTATTGAAAAATAAATTTAAAAATCGTTCACTAAATCTTATAATTTTCAATTTAATGAAGAAATTTCAGTATTTTTTTAAAATAATTGTACTTTTCTATTTAAAACAAGTTGAGTAATGTTTGTTATATTTCTTAATTCACTTTTAACTATCTCTTTTACTTCATATTTTATAGAATTAAATGGTATATTGTTTTCTGTAATTAATTGCACAGAAGATAATAATGGTTTATCTATTGGTTGGCCTATTTGACTTACAAGTTTAACATATACTTCTTGTATACCTTTCACTTCTTCGTATATTTTCTTTGCTATTAATTCAGCAGCAACATTATATATTTTGCCAACATGAGATACAGGATTTTTACCTGCACAAGCTTCAAGAGACATTTGTCTGGCAGGTGTTATTAAACCATTAGCTCTATTTCCTCTTCCTGTATTTCCATCGTCTCCTGCTTCCGCAGAAGTACCTGTTACTGTTAAGTATACTTTACTTTTTTTAGGATCTTTAAATATCCTATCAGCTGTATTTATATATACTTCTATTTCTTTATCAGGAACAAGCTTGCATGCTAAGTCTAAAACTTTCTCTTTAATTTCCTCTTTTACAGATATGTAATGATCTAAATCTGGAGTTAAATGACTTACGATTCCATCAGCGATTGTTAATACTATTTTATCTTTATTTCTTACACCCATTACTTTACAATCTTCGCCACTTTCAGGTATTTCAGATTTAAATTCTTTTGAATTTATCAATCTTTCAGTATTATATACAAGTTTTTCAACTTTTGAAAGAGGAGCAAAACCAACTCCATAGGAAGTATCATTTGCTAATGGCACTTTCTCTTTTGATTCTACAATAGTCTTTAATTCTCTTGAACCTGGTTTTACTTTATAATCTATTATAACATGCTTATCAGGATCTAAGAATCTAAAATTTTCTTTTATAACTTGCTTAATAGAAGAAATTATTAAGCTTCCATAAGGTATAGTATTTCTTTCATTTTTATAATTTACTTCTGTTGTAACTCTACCAGCTATTAAAATGTATATTGGTTCTTCAACAATTCCTCCTCCAAAAGAAGGGCTTGCTCTACCTCCAACTAATAATCCTTTATCAACATTATGGTGCAATATCTGGCCAAAATTATCTAAATAATATTTGCTTAAAGCTATACTAACAGCTTCACAAGCAGTATCTATTAAAAAATCTGGATGTCCTACTCCTTTCCTTTCAACAAATTCTGTTTTTTGTTCTTCAACAGGTTTTTGATATAATTTTTCAATTACTATATTAGGCATTTTTAAATCACTTATAATAATTATTGTGAAGAAAATTGAATATATAAAATATTATTACCTCTTATTAAAACACTTGCATAACCAGCTTTTTTATCATTACCATGATACTCTATTGCTTTCTCTATTACAAGATTCATATAATTATCACAATCAACCATTTTTCCTTCATAAGAAGTATCATTTTTCAAAGTCACTTTAATTACTTGATTTAAATGTTTCTGGATTACTGCTAAAGGTTTTTTACCATATTCTATTTCCATGAAATCACCTTAATAAAAATTAAGTTATTACTTGTATTTCAGAGAAACATATTTTACACATTATTCTTCCACCACTTTCAGGTATTTCTTCAAGTGGTGCTCCACATACTGGACAACTTATTTTCTCTTCACTTATAGTATATATATCTTTTCCGCAAGATTCGCATTTTTGAGTTTTTAATGGATTTAAACTACCGCAATGTGGACAAACTTCTTCATTACTTGCACTAATGATTTTTAATTCTGGTATTTTATTTATCTTTTTCTCTTCAATTTCTTCAAATTCTTCAAAAACCCCGCTAGATTTTGCTTTTTCATATTCTGTTTCAATCATTTTCAATGCAGCTTCTTCAGTTTCTCTATAACTTTTTCTCATTTCTTTAATAGCTGAATATAATCCATAAATGGATATTATTCCGCCTATTATTGATATTAAAAAGAATACAGGTATTCCAAAAAGATTCAATCCAAGAAGATTAGGTTGTTGAATCATTTCAAAGTAAGCATATAAAAATGTTGGAATGAAAATCATTATTAAACCAATGACAATAAATATTATTCTTAAAGTAATTTTTTTATCCATTTTTATCACTTTTAGTATAATTATTTTTGGATATAAAGTTTCTTTCCTCCTTAAAAATTTTATCTATTTCATCATATTTCTTTTCTATTCCATATTTTCTCTTGAAAAAACTAAATATATTTTCTATATCTCTACGTAAATATTCATAAGCCATTGGATGATTTCTATTTACCCATTGAGGCCAATCTATAAAAAGTATTTCTAAATTTGGCTTAATTAATATATTATATGGACTTAAATCTCTATGAATTATGCCTAATTTAAATATCTTTATTAATTCTTCAATAATTTTATCTAAAACATTTTCTGCATTTTCAAGTTTAGATATATTTGATAATTCAGTACCTATAAAAATTTCTGTAACAATTGTATGAAAGCTTCTTGCAATTGGTTTTGGTACTCTTATATTCTCTTTATACAATATTTTTAATGCTTCAAATTCTTTTTTAGCAGCTTTAATCGAAGCAATTAATCTATTATGTTCTTCAGCTATATATTCTCTACTTCTTGTATATTTTTTAAAACTTGTTCTTCCAATTCTAAAAAATTTTAATGCAATTCTTTCTTCATTAGGAGTTATTCCTTCATATACATCCGACTCTTTTCCAACTCCTATTTTTTTACCAATAGCATATAGAATATTCTTATCTAGTAATTTTTTAATAGCTAATACATCTAATCCAAGAGTATTTAACACATATCTTTTAATACCTCCCGGTTTCCATATTAATTTATATGATTGTAATCTTTTAATTCTATAATTTACTTCATCTTCATGAAGTTTAGAATATCTTATTATTGTTTCTAATGGTATAGATTCAAAATAAATCATTTTCTTAGCTAATTCTTTAAGAATAATAAAATCTTCTTCTTCAAGTTCTTTAATTTTTTTTAAAAAATTTTCTAAAGACATTTTCTAAAAAATTTTTTATAAAATGTTGCATAAATTGAAGAAAAATGACATGTTATACTAAGTTTTTTTCCTGAAATATGTGTTTCACAATTTAATATTGCTTTTTTTAGATTTTCTATTCCAAAATCTTTTATAATAGTTTTGCCTGAACCTATTTCTGAAATTGTATGTGCATCACTCCCTCCTATTATTGGAAATTTCTCTTTTTCTGCTATTTCATATGCTTTTTCATTATCTTTTGAAAAAATATTCCTTGCATTAAATGCTTCTATTGCATTAATTTTGCTTCTTAATTCTTTTTCTTTCAAGATTTTTTCTAAAAGTTTCCTATTTCTAAATGATGTTGGATGTGGCAATATAGCTAATCCATCTTGACTATGAATATTATCTAATACATTTAGTAAATCTTTCTCATTAATTTTTTCTTGAATGAATAAAGCTAATATTTGCCCCTCATTAGTATTTATTTCTTCACCTAATATTATATCTATTCTTCCTCTTGCAATTTTCTTAGCTTTTAATGCTCCATTTATTTCATTATGATCTGTTATAGCTATTCCTGAAAGATTTTTCTTAATAGCTACTTCAATTATATCTTCTATTTTTGATAAACTATCATATGAATATATGCTATGAATATGCAAATCATAACTATATTCTTCATTTTTATGTATGTTATTTTGCTTTTCTAATATAAATTTCAAATTTTTCCCCTGTAATATTCCATTCTTTAATTAAATAACTTTCTTTATCTAAAGGTATTTTTTCAAATAATATACTTATTTTTTTAGCTCTAGTTTCTTCTTTTATATAATCGCTTACTTTAATTAATAAATCGCTTTTTTCTTTTGATGGTACAAATATTACACATTCTATATAATCGCTTACATTCAATTTTAATTCTTTTCTCATTATTTGTGTTCTACGAATAATTTCATTTGCTAATGAAATAGATTTAATATATTCATCTTCTCTTTTATCTAAGTATATTTTAGAAAATTTTCCTTCAGAAACACTCATATAATCTGGAATTTCTTCAATAAATTCCATTTCTTCTGAATTAATTTTAACAATCGATCCATCTATTAATTTTATTTCAACTTCATTTTTATTAATTATTTCAGAGAATATTTTTTCATTATCAATATTTTCTAATGTTTCTATTAATATCCTCAATTTTTTACCTAATTTAGGACCTAATTTTGATGGAATAGGTTTAGCTTTAATGGTTACCCCTTCTGGTTTTTCACCTATGTTAAGAATTGTTAATTTATTAGTATTCATTTGTTCTTTAAGATAATCTTTAAAAATCGTTAAAGATTTTTTAACTCTAATAGAATTTGGAGAAATTAGTATATGGCTAACAGGCCATCTAAGCTTTCTTCCAGCTTTTTGTCTGCAAGAGAGAGCTGTTGATAATACTTCTTGAACTATTTCCATTGAATCTTCAATTTCTTGATCAATATATTCTTCATCTACTCTAGGCCATTTAAGCATATGGACACTTTCTGGATCTTCTGGCTTCTTCATTAATTGATATAAAAATTCTGAAAGATAAGGTATTATTGGGGCCCATAATCTAATAAGTCTTTCTAAAACATAATTTAAAGTAGCATAAGCAGCAATTTTATCTTTTGTAGTTTCTTCAATCCATGCTCTTCTTCTTATAGCACGTATGTATATCCTACTTAATTCATTTACTGTAAAATCTAATAATTGTCTAACAGCATAATGCGGTTGATAAGATTCAAGAGAAGCTTCCACATTTTTTATTAAAGAATTTATTCTTGATATAATCCATTTATCTTCAATTCTCATATAATATCGATATAATTGAATAGAATGTTTTGAAGGATCAAACTTATCTAATTCAAAATAAGTTTTAGCAAATGAGAAAACATTAAAGAGAATATTTAAATTTTCTCTAACTTCTGAAACTTCTTCTGGAATAAAATTCAATGAATCCCATGGTTGAGATTTAGATATTAAATATACTCTAAGAGGATCTACTCCATATTTTTCAAAAGCATCTAAAGCCCATATAACATTTCCACGAGATTTTGACATTTTCTTTCCTTCTTTATCTAAAACATGTCCTTGTGTAAGAACTGTTTTAAATGGAGCAATATTGAATGCTATTATTGATGTGAATAAAAGTGTGTAAAACCAACCTCTAGTTTGGTCTATTGCTTCTGTTATAAAATCAAATGGATGAAGTTTATCAAATAATGTTTTATCATTTATGTAATTTATGCTAGCAAAATGTGCAACTCCAGAATCAAGCCATGTGTCTAATACATAAGGTTCCCTATACATTTCTCCATCGCATTTTTCACATTTAAAAACAAATTGATCTATCCAAGGTCTATGCAATTCTAAACGTGAAGGCTTCTTTATAGCTTCTTCTAGCTCTTTTATTCTTCCTATAACTTTTCTTTCACCACATTTTGAACATGTCCAAACATTTAAAGGAGTTCCCCAATATTTTGTTCTTGAAATACACCAATCTTCAGCATTTTGAAGCCAATCTCCAAATCTATTTGTTCCAGCCCATTCAGGATACCATTTTATATTTCTATTTTCTTCAATCATTTTATTTTTTATTTTATCAACTTTTAAGAACCATTGCTTACTTGATAAATATATTAAAGGAGTACCACATCTCCAGCAAAATGGATATGTATGAAGTATTTTCCCAGCTTTTACTAATAACCCTTTTTTAGAAAGGTCTTCTATTATTATATTATCAGCATCTTTAAAGTATAAACCAGAATATTTTCCTCCTTCAGAAGTAAATATACCATTTTGTGATATTGGACAGAAAATTGGTAAATTGAATTTTTTACCTAATGTAAAATCTTCTGGTCCATGAGCTGGAGCAGTATGAACACATCCAGTCCCTTCTTCCATGCTTACATATTCTGCTGGATAAACTCTATGTGCTTTTTCTATATGTTCTTCATGTATTTTAACTTCTTCTATTAAAGGATGAATATATTCTAAACCAATAATTTTATCTCCTTTAAATTTTTCAATTATTTTATATTCTTTTATTCCTATTTCTTCAAAAACTTTGTTTAATAAAGCTTCAGCTAGAATCCATTTCTCATTTCCAATAGAAACAGTAACATAATTTTCATTTGGATGAATTGCTATTGCTTCATTCGCTACTAATGTCCATGGTGTAGTTGTCCAAATAAGTATATATTCATTTTCTTTTCCTTTAATTTTAAATTTTACATAGATTGAAGGATCATAAACTTCTTCATAGCCTTGAGCAACTTCATGAGATGAAAGTGCTGTTTCACAACGAGGACAAATAGGAACAACTTTAAAATCTTCAATTAATAATCCATTTTCATAAGCATTTTTTAAAAGCCACCATATATGCTCCATATATTCATTTCTTCTTGTTTGATAATCATTTTTATAATCAAGCCATAAAGCAAGTTTTTTTGATGCTTCAACCCAATGTGAAATATAATAGTCTACAAGTTTATTACATTCTTCTATAAATTTTTCAATACCATATGCTTCAACATCTCTTTTTGTTGAAAGATTAAGTTTTTTCTCAACTTCAAGCTCTGTAGGTAATCCTTGACAATCCCATCCAGCCATTCTCCAAACATAAAAACCTTTCATATTCATATATCGTAAATATATGTCTTTGTATACTCTTCCTCTAGCATGACCTACATGCATGTATCCATTAGCTGTAGGAGGCCCCTCAAGAAAAGAAAATATAGGAGCTCCTTTATTTAATTCAGCTACTTTTTCAGGAATATTATTAGATTCCCACCATTCGTATATTTTCTTTTCAATTTTTTTAGGAATATATCTACTTATTTCTTCCATTATCTACACTCTCCACAAAAAGAAGTATATTTATTAATAGCAAAATTATCATTTTTTAAATAAAAATATGAATTTGGCGAGCCATTCGCCTCAACTCTAAGAATTTAATAATAAAAATTACAATTTAAGTATTTCATTTTTAATTTAAAATGTTTTTTAAAAAATAATTTTAACTTATATTTCAATTAAAATTATTTTAGACTTAAATAACCATTTTTTTCCTTTTTATGAAATTTAAAGAATTTTAATTTTTAAGAAATAAATGTTTTTTATAAAGTTTATCCTTCATTTAAAATTTCTTTTAAAAGAATAATGAATTAATTTTTAATATTTTTTTATTCTTTATATAGAATTATCTTGCAATAGAAAAAGTAACAGTTTTTTTAATTATTATTGAATTTTTGATAAAAATTACTTTTAAGTAATTCCATAATTATCTTACTTAATTCATTCATAGATCTCGAATTGATAACTTGTCAAGGTTAATCGAGAAAGACCTGAATTTTAAAAGTTTGAGAGGAAATGTTTTTAGAAATTAATGAAAATGATATAATACTATTAACTTAATAAACAAACATGTCTATAGAAAAAGCAAAAAAGCTTTGCAAAAAAATAGTAATTTAGCTAAAAGCTATCCTTTTATTAAAATCAGAAATAAGAAAATACAATCTATTTTTGCATAAAATCTCTCTAGGATTATTTTCTGAAAATAAGCTTAAATATTTTATTGAAAAAATATAAGATCTTTTTTTATTTTAGCAAAAATCTAAGTTTAAAAATACTTTTCCATGCTTTACAAGCTTACGATAGATTTTTCTAATGTATAAATAAAAAGAAATAAATATAATTTAAATCTAATACTGCTGCTATTATGCTAGAAAAAGCTTTAGTCTTATATAAAATATTTTAAGAAAAAAAGTTTATATGTTCCATAAAAAATGGAATATATGGTGAAAATTATGGAATCTATATTAAAAATAGATAATCAATGGAGAATAGTTCTTCCAAAGGAGGTTAGGCAAGCTCTTGAAATAGGTAGGAATGAGAAAATAATTTGTAGAGTAGTCGGAAATAGAGTTATATTAGAAAAGTTTTCTATCAATTCAATACATAAAGCTTTCATGGAACTTGCCGAGAAAGCTCCTGATATAGATCTAGATAGAGAGGAAGTTGAGGGTGAAGATAAATACATCGATAAAAAATATGCACTCCGTAAAATTGGGTTATGAGGCACTTGTCGATGTTGGCATAATAGTAATTGCACATTTCAAAAATCCGG
>CAZHGP010000023.1:8157-24353 GCA_964532175.1 uncultured Nitrososphaeria archaeon | reverse complement strand
AGACGCCCTTGTGGAGAGAAAACTGTTATTGCTCTATCATAAGCTCCTGTTATACCTAATGCCATATCTATTTCCTCCATCTATATCTTATTTTCAATAATAATCCCACTATTTAAAATTTATATATAAAAAATCGGGTCGGCAAAGCTCGTTTCTTCATCTTTAATCAGTCTGGGACGGCCGCTTCATCCCCATATTTTTATTTTTATCTTCTAACTTAAATCTTTTTAAAACTAAGTAAGCTTAATCTAAAATACTCTTCAAAATAATTTCTCAAAAATAAAAGAAGAAATAATTAAGAATAAAAATTATTTCCTAAAATCTTTTTTATTTTTCCTTAATATATTTAATTACCCTACTTAGTAATCCACTTGTTTTAATAGGGTCTATAACTATTTTATTATTTTCATTTATAATCATTAAAGCTGAAAATAATTTATTTATTGAAAAATGATTACATTGAATTATTCCTAATTTGCTTGAAGAATCGTATAAAATATTTTTTGGAGAAACTTCTATTAAGCCTTTTAAACCAAATAAATTATGAATTGACTTAACAATTAATTTTTGTATATCATTTCCATTTATTCCTTCTTTTTCTGTTAATACTTTATATAATACATACCTTTTACGTATTTTCCTTAACATTTCTTATTTATAAAAAATGAAATTATAAGTAATATTTCAATATTTTACTTTATTCTCATAAATTATCAATTTTTATTTTAAAAATTATATCGAATATATTTATAAATTCGTATAGAAAAAGAATTTTTTAAATCCAGCCTTTTAGAAAAACTTAATAAAAAACAATTTTTAATATTCATAAACTAAAAATGCGTATTTTTTAAAACTTTGAATAAAGAATAAACTTTTAAATAGTAGTGATTATATATTCTTTTTTAAGGAAAAAGTTGGTGTAAGAGAAATGCCTGAATCAAAATTTTATGTAGCAACAGCTGTTATTGCCATTGTTTGTATTATCGTTGGCTTCTTTGCTGGAAGCCTTATGGCTCCTGCTCCTGCTGCAGTTACTCAAACAGTTACAAAAACTGAAAAAGTTGAAAAAGCAGTTCCATATGTCGCTCCAGGAGGAAAAATATGGGTTCCAATATTAAATAAGTATATGACATATGATGAAATTGTTGAAGAAATAAAGAAAGAGGGGAAAGTAATAGTAGCAGATTGGACCTATTGGGGTCTTGTAGATACATATTTCATTCCATCATTTAAGAAATATGTTAAAGATAGATATGGAGTAGATGTGGATATAGATGTAGTAGGCACACAAGAAGCAAAAGGAGGATTTATGTATCAATTATACTCTGCATATGCTGCTGGAATGCCAGCTCCGTATGATGCAATGCATATAGAAGTAAACTTCTTTGAAGAAGCAATAGCTAAAGGAGTAGCTGAACCATTCTTACCTTCACCACTTGTGCCAAATTTGAATTTAGTAGATCCATTCTTCTTTAAAGATTATTTGCCATATGGTGTTCAATTCCAGCAACATGCTTTTTGTGCACCAGTCGTAAATCTAGAACATGCTGGATGGATAGATGAATGGACAGATTTTGCAGATCCAAGATTAAAAGGTAAAATAACTTTATGGTCATTCACAGACAATGGTTTTTGGGGCTTCTTAGTAACTATAGCTGCAGCTCTTGGAAAAGATTATAAAAATCCAGATCAAATGAAAGAAGCAATAGAATGGGTTGCTAAGAATATTCATCCAAATGTCTTAAAATATACAAGTGATGAAGCTGAAATAATAGAATTATCAAGAAAGAATATTACATGGATAAATTGTTATTGGTGTTGCTCACCTGAAATGGAACAAGCGGCTGGAAGAAAATGGCTTGGACCAGTATTGCTTAAACCATTTATGCCAAACTTACCTGGAGTAATATGGATACCAAAGAAAGTACAACATCCAATTCTTGCACAACTTTATGTAGATTGGCTACTTAGTCCAGATTTTCAATTCCCAGACATAAATGCTCCTGGATTTGCTGAATTAGATAGAACTGAAGCAAAAGCATTATGGGCTGGAATGACAGAAGGGCCATTAGGATACTATTATGAACAATTCATACCTGAATGGTGGGGAGGAAAAGAAAACTATTATAAAGTCTTTCCAACAATAGAACAAATTAAAGAATTTGCAGCAGTTAAAATAGATTGGATATACGTTAATGAACATGCACCTGAATGGGTCGAATATTATCAAAAACTTATTGGTGGCTAAAAATAAAAATATTTTAATACCTCCCTTTTTATTTTTTTTAAGGTTTATAAGGTTGAGTCTTATGAATAAAAAAGAATTAATAAATTCTATTAAAAAATATTTATTAGCTTCGCCTGCGATAATTATATCGATTTTATTCTTTATAATCCCATTTATTTTATTAATATTTGTAAGTTTTACAGAAAAATCTTCTTTTTTCTTTACACCAAAAATAACTTTAGCAAATTTCTATAAGGCTTTTACACTTTATAGATTTGATTATCAAAATACTCTTTTTTTATCTGCTTCAGCTGCTTTACTTGATGTAATTTTTGGATATCCATTTGCATATTTAATGACAAGAAAAATTAAGCGTTTCAGTGATCTCTTTAGATCGATACTTTTAATTCCTTTATTTGGAGAACTTTATATTGCATTTGGTTTATGGTACTTATTTTTGCCTAAAGGCCCATTAGCACCATTATTTGAAAAATTTGGAATAGAAGTTTTTAAAGCATTCTATTCTTTGCCTTCTGCAATAATAGCTTTGGCAATATATACTTTTCCATTTGCTGTGCTTCAAATAGGTATTGCTTTAAGTGAAATAGATCCAGTTTATGAAGAAGCTGCAAGTTGTCTTGGAGCAGGACCATTAAATAAGTTATTTAAAATACTTATTCCATTAAGCATGCCAGGCATACTTAGTGGATGGCTTATGGCTTTTGGTTGGAATTTAGGAGCATATGCTATACCATTACTTATGGGAGGAGCTATAGTAGGTCAAAGAGTTGTATCTGTTCAAATTAGAGCTATTTCATTAATGATGATGGATTTTGGAATGGGTGCAGCATTAGCCGTATCTTTAGTATTTTTAGCAATTTTCGCTGCAGCTTTATCTATTAAAATTGGTAAAGGAGAGTTGATATAAATGAATTATAGAACTAAAGAAAGAATAATTTCTGGATTATCATATTTTTATGTTATTTTATGCTGCACAATATTAATGATTCCATTTTTAGTAACTTTCTTTAGGTCGATCATAGATCCGAATGGAAGTATTTCATTAGAGAATTATACAAAAATGGCTGGAATATTTTGGCCTAAATTGGGTACAAGCGCTATAATTGCAATAGCAACAGTTATAATAGATGTAGCTATAGCTATCCCAGCGGCATTTTCATTAACTAGATATCAATTAAAAGGAAAAAGGATAATAGGCTTGATAATGACATCTGTATGGTATATTCCTGGAATATCTTATGCGTTAGCTCTTATACTTTCCTATTATCTAGTATATAAATTCTGTTTAAATATTTTAGGCTTCATAGTTGCCTATTCTTGTGGTTTTTTGCCAATAATGCTCCTTTCATGCATAGTAGCTTTTAGAAGGTTAGATCCTTCATATGAAGAAGCTGCAAGTTGTCTTGGAGCAGGTAAATTAAGAACATTCTTTTCTGTAACTCTTCCGCTCATAGGTCCTGGAGTAAGTGCTGGAATATTATTAACTTTTGTTCTATCATTTAATGAATTCATTACTGCTTTCTTATTAAGTGCTCCTACTGCTATAGAAACTGCTCCAGTAAAAGTTTTTGATGATATTCAACATGCAGGTATGCATGGTTTTATAGCTGCTGAAGCTGCAATTTTGCAACTTATTTCATTAATAGCATGTTTAATATATTTAAAAATTGTTGGGACAAGATATTTAAGAGGAATGGTTTTAATATAAAGTAAAGTTTTCTAAATATTTTTAGATTAAAATTGGTTCTATATCCATCAATTTGCAGAATTCTATTAAAGTATCTTTATAATCTCCATAAACCATATGCATATGATTTGACCTAATATTTTCTAAGAGTTTTTCAATATTTCCATTAATTTTAATAAATGCATGAGGCCATTTTTCTCTTGTTTCTTTAAATTTTTCTTTAGTTTCTTCAAAAGCTTCTCCAGAAGCAATCAACATAACGTATTTACCTTTAACCCTACTTAATCTAGCTAATGTAACTTTTCCAGGCTTACAGCAAAAAACTGTTGTACATCCTTGTTGTTTACCCATATATTCATATTGAAGTTCAAGATCGATATCTTTTCTAGATTTAGCTAATTTAGTAGCTATTGCTCCACAATTTACAAGCCTTAAAATATTATTATTTAAATCAACATCATTTACATCAGCAAAAACTACAGGTTCATCACTAAGCATATGAAGTATTTGCATTGTTAAAGCAGCATTTAAATCTCCTTCGCAGGCAGTAATTATTCCATCATCATTAAGTAAAGCAACTGCTAAACAATATGAAACATAGTAATTAAGCATTTCATCAGCACATTTGACTGCTATAAAATCATATTTATCCTCATCAACTATCTTCTTTAATGCATGATAAAGCCTAATGGATTTTAAGATTTTCTCTTCTGAACATAAAATTTTGCCAAAATCATTTTTTATATTTTCATATGTTTCATTTATTATTTTTTCATTTACATTTTCAGCTTCTAAGAAAACTCTATATTGATCAACATGTTCAATTTCTATACCAAATAAAGACTTTATTTGAGACATATCAACCATTGTTGTGTACATTCCAGATGGTTTTCCACCTATTAATCCAAGTTTTTGTTTTCTAAGCCTATTTTTTAACATTGATGCATAAGCATATGTAATAATTTTATTTAAAACTTTTTCATCTTCAGGAGAACCATAAATGAATTTATGTTTTATTCCGATTTCATCGAGGGAACCATGTGCTATTCCTGCTCCAGTAAGAGAGAAAGTAGCAGGATCTTTTATGCTCCATAATAATATTGGCACATTAGATTCTAGAGCAGCATTAACAACCATTGGAACATATATCCATGTTCCAATCAAATAAATTATGCAATCTACTCCTTTTGAAATGAATTCCCTTGTAGTTTTTAAAGAATCTTCAATATTATAAACAAGTTCTTCTTTAAAAATAACATTAATATTTTTCTCTTTTATTTTTTCAATAGCAATTTTATTCCATTTAATAGCTAAATCTATTCTTTCTCTAGGAAGAGATAAAGTCATTAAACCAATTTTAGGTTTCAATCTATTTCACCAATTAAAAAATACTTTTCCAAAAAATATAAAATTTACTAATTTAAATTTTTATTTTCCTTTTGAAATTTATAATAATTGGCAATGATGATAAAAATAGGAGCGGGGAATGAAAAAAGATGATTTAAACTCCTCTCAACTGAGCTAAAAATTTTATCATTAATAAAAATAAATAAAAAATATATACTTAAAAAATAGAATATAGTGAAAATTTATGGAAGAGAAAATTAAAAATATTTATTTTCCATTATTAATTGCTGTAATAGCGGTATCTTTTTCTTCAATACTTATTAGATTAAGTAAAGCTCCACCATTAGTTATTGCAGCATATAGACTTGGAATAGCTTCAATAATTCTTTTTCCATTTATGATTTATTATGGTTCAAGTACTTCTGAAAAATATTCTAGAAAAGATTTATTAAAAATATTTTTTATTAGTTTTTTTCTATCTATACATTTTGCATCATGGATAACATCTTTAAATTATACATCTATTGCAAATTCTGTAATAATTGTTAATACCTCACCAATATTTGTTGCGATATTTTCATATTACATTTTAAAAGAGAAGATAAATTATAATACTATTATAGGAATAATAATAGCATTCATCGGAACAACAATTATAGCTATTGGAGATTATGAAATTAATGGGAATAACTTATTAGGAGATATGTACGCATTAATAGGAGCGATAGCTCTTTCAATATATATTATAGGTGGAAGGGAAATAAGGAAAAAAATGAATTTATATTTATATGTGACACCAGTTTATGCTATATCTGCAATATTTTTAATAGTAGCTTGCGTATTTTTAAAAATACAATTGTATCCTTACTCATTAAGAGAATATTTAATATTCCTTTTACTTGCAATAATTCCAACAATTTTTGGACATACAATTTATAATTGGATTTTAAAAAATATTGAAGCAACAACAGTAGCTATAAGTTTATTAGGTGAACCTATTGGATCAACAATATTAGCAATAATAATATTTAATGAAATACCTAATTTTTTAACTTTTATAGGTGGTCCAATAGCTTTAATTGGAATATATATCGCTATAAGAAAAATTTATTAAATTTAATTTATAATATATGATGATTTAAAATGATTGAAAGAATATACATAACAAATCTTGTTGATGATTCTGTTGATATGGATCATCCAAATATTTTAGCGAAACATGGATTAGCTTTATTTATAGAGATATATTTTAATGAAAAAGAAAAAATAAATATTTTAATGGATACTGGCCCCTCACCAAATGTATTTTTACATAATGCAAAAGAAATGAATATTGATATAAAGAAAATAGATATTATTGTAATTAGTCATGCACATTATGATCATACTGGTGGACTAATAGGAATTTTAAAACAAATAAATAAAAAAGTATTAATTATAATGCATCCAAATTGTTTAAATTTAAAATTTGCTGAAAAACCTTATTTAAGATATATAGGCATTCCTTTTAAAATTTCAGAAATAGAAGAAGCTGGTGGAATATTATTATTGTCCCGTAAACCAGTAAAAATAACTCCTGAAATAATTGTAAGTGGTGAAATTGAAAGGATTAATGAATATGAAAAAGTAGAAGGTTTTTTAACATTAAAAGATTATGAAATTGTTAAAGATGATCTTTTAGAAGATCAAGCACTTTTTATTAAAATGAATGATAAAGGATTAGTGATTATTACAGGATGTGCACATTCTGGAATAATTAATACAATTGAATATGCTAAAAAAGTTACTGGTTTAAATAAAATATATGCAATTTTAGGGGGTTTTCATTTAATAAATGCTGAAGAAGAAAGAATAAAAGCAACAATAAATGAGTTAAGAAGAATTAATCCTGAAAAAATTATGCCTTGTCATTGTACTGGTCAAAAAGCAATAATTGAATTTATTAAAAATTTTAAAGATAAATGTATTCCTATTCAAGGAGGAAAAAGTATTGAATTATAAATTTTTTAAGTAATCATTTTTAGAAATTTTAGCTAAAAATATAATTTTTTAGAAAAGAGAAACTAAGTTATAGTGAAAGATTCTTCCTTTTTGTATAAAATGGCATATTTTTTACTTTTATTACTCTTGCATAAAAATATTTCATATCACTTATGTAATCTGCATAAGATAAAATTTCTTTCTCTTCAGATGGAAGATATTTTATAAATGCTCCTGATGAAGGTTCATCGCTTTCAATATAGAAAAATACTGGTAAGGCATTTGCTTCATAATAATCATAAAATGGTGTTATAGCACCTAGAATATTTTTATCTTTATTATTAAATAACCATAAAGGAGGAGAATATCCACCCTCGGACATTATTAATAAAACTCTTAAAAGAGAATTAATGTTTTTAACTTTAATACTTACAGGTTTTTCATAGAATACTTTTCCTTTTTTAAGAGAATAGGATATAATTTCAGGAACTTCATCTATTTCAACTATGGCAGCATAAACAAATTTATTATTACTTGTATCATTTGTAAAGAAAACTTCTTCACGTTCAAGATTTGTATAAGCTAAATATCCTTTAGGTTCTTTATCCAATACAGTATAAGCAAATATTGGTAAATTTCCTTTCCAATAAGGTAAAGAAGAAAGATATCCTAGAATATTTTTTCTCTTATAAGTAAATCCCCATAATAAAGGTCTATAATCATTTGACCATCCCATAGTTAATCTAGCAAAATTTTTTAAATCTTCAACTTCAATAGAAGCTGGAGGTTTATAGTTTTTCTCAACCATATTTTTATCATTTTTGATTTAATAAAAGGTAATTATATATTTTTAATTGATTTTTTTAAAAAGCTTTCATTATAATTTTATTCATAGAAATTTAAAAATTTTAAAATATTCATTCTTCATTTAAAAAATAAAATTTATATTAAAAGAAAGTTTAAATAATTTTAAAGCATTATTTATAATAGTTATAGTTAATTAAAAGAATAAGTGTTTTTAAATAAAAAGAGTGAAAGTATGATTAAAGAAAATCAAAAAGCATTGAAATTAGCTAAGGAATCTTTAATGAATAGAATAGCTGGAGAAATAATAATGTCTCCTGATCCAGGAGCTGCTATGCGTAAATGGAGAGAATTATTTGGAATATCTAAAAGTGAATTAGCAAAAGAAATTGGCTTTGTGCCATCTGTTTTAAGTGATTATGAAAAAAGTAGAAGAAAATCTCCTGGAACTTCTTTTATAAGAAAATTTGTTTCAACTCTTATTTCTATTGATGAAAAAAGAGGAGGAAATTGTATTGAAAAATATTCATTAATACCTAAAGATTTAAGTAAAGTAATTTTAGACATGGCTGAATTTATTATTCCGAGGACTGTTCAAGATATTACTAAAGCAATTGATGGAGTAATATTAGCTTGTAAAGAAAGTATAAATTTACCAATATATGGTTATACTATAATAAATAGTATTGAAGCAATAAGAACACTTACAGGAAATGAATTTATTCAATTATTTGGAGTAAATTCTATGAGAGCATTAATTTTTATAGATGTTAGTAAAGGAAGATCTCCTATGGTAGCTGTAAGGATTTATCCAATAAAACCAAAAATGGTTGTAATACATGGTCCTAAAAGTCAAGATGATGTAGATAAACTTGCTATAGAATTAGCTGAATTGGATTATGTACCTCTTGTTTTATCTCTTAAACCTAGTGTAGAAGAACTTATAGATTCGATAAAAAGATTGAAAATAATTAAATAAAAAGTGAAAAATTATGACTATAGTGAAAATAGGTTGTTGTGGTTTTCCAATAGCTAAAGAAAAATATTATAAAGAATTTAGTTTAATTGAAATAAATTCTACTTTCTATAAAATACCCTCAATAAAATTAGCTCAAAAATGGAGAAATGAAGCACCAGAAAATTTTGAATATGTTCTAAAAGCATATCAAGGAATAACTCATACTTATAAAATGGAAATAAAAAAGGAATGCATAAATTATTTAAATCAAATGATTGAATTATGTAAAATTCTTAAATCAAAAATTCTTTTATTTCAAACCCCAGTATCTTTTACTCCAGAATATTTAAATAGAGTTGAAAAATTCTTCTCAAAAATAAAATATAATGAATTAAAAATTGTATGGGAAACTAGAGGAGAGAAATGGTTAGAAATCTATGATAAACTTTCAAAATTATTAGAAAAATATTCTATAACACATGTTGTTGATCCATTTATAAATAAACCATGCTATATAGATGAAATAGCATATTATAGACTTCATGGATTATCTAAAAAAATGTATTATTATAAATTTTCAGATAATGATCTTATTTCTCTTAAAGAAAAAATTTTTAATTATTCTAAAGGAGCAAATGAAATATATGTTTTATTCAATAATATTAATATGTATGAGGATTCTATTAGATTTAAACAATTATTAGAAAAGAATACTTTACCAAAAACTTTATGGGGAATAGATGCTATTATAGAAAAATTATCTTCTATAGAATTTCCTATATCTAAAAAAGAAATTATAGAAAAATATGGAAAAAAGAAAGTGTTTGTAACTTCTTCTTTATATATAAGTATTTCTGATATATTTAAAAAAGCAAGTGATAAAAAATATAAGTCCTTAAAAGATATAAAGAATGAATTAGAACCAATTATTTCTGAAAAAATTAGCTAAAAAGTGAAAATAATGAAAAAATACTTTATAGCAATATTATTGATTATAGTAATAGCACTATCGATCACCATCATTCTATATATAAATAAAAATAATTACAATGAGCTTACAATCAATTATACAAAATCTGTTATAAATACAAGTAAAATTATTGAATATAAAACAACGATTCTTAATACTTCAAAAAAATTAATAGAAAATAGTACTATTGAAAGCTTTACATTTAGATACAATATCACGATTATAGATTTTAAAATAAATGTGAAGAATGTTTATTTTAATAATGAAACAGGAACTTACATAGTGTTATTAAATTGGACAATATATGCTAAATCTAATACAAATTATACATATCCAGTTATATTTTATGAATATGAAACATCGGAAGGAGAAGGAGCATTAGTAGCAAGCATTGAAGAAAAAGTTTATCCAAATAAAATAACAAAAATTGAAAGTGACGTTCATCAAGTAATTTTTAAAGGAAGTGAAAAAGAATTATATTATGGGGCAAAAACATTTAAAATAATTATTGCTTATCCACAACCATATGAACCAGGAAAAGGTAAAGCTAGATTAATATTTTATAATTTAAGTGGGAATTTCTCAGTATACATACCTTGAATAAAGGAAAAGTTTATTATAAAGAAGATTTTTTAAAAAAATTTAAAAGAGAAATTGAGTTAAGGTAAAAAGATATGCTAGACTTAATTTATGCATTTGCTATATCTTTATCATCAATTCTATTAGCATATTTTCTAGTTTATAGAGCTAAGTATAGAATATCCATTAGATGTCCCAATTGTGGTTCAAGAAATGTTAAAATTTTATCTATTAAAAGCAATTTAGGAGAAACTTCTTTTACATGTTATTGCATGTGTAAAGTATGCAAGCATAATTTTAAAGAGGAAATAAAAGAATAATTTTTTAGAATAAAAATTTAAAAATCAGAAATTATTTTTTCTATAGAAACCCATGAAGGTTCTCTTTTATTAAAAATGCATATTTCATTATAACCAACATTCTTTATTTTTTCAATACCTTTATCAAGATAGAAAGCTAAATATTCAGGTGAATGAGCATCAGAGCCTATTGTAATTTTTCTTAAACCTTTTTTAAAACAAAATTTTAAAAATTCTAATTTTGGAAAAGAATCATTCAATCCATGTCTATATCCAGAAGTATTAACTTCTAATCCTACATCATTTTTAATCATTGAATCTAAAAGTTCTTCAATAATATTCTTATTATCTTCAAAAATAAAATCTCTTCCATAATATTTTATTGCACTTCTTCTAATATAATCTGGATGAGCTAAAACATCTATTAAGCCACTTTCACTAAGTTTCTTCAATTCTAAGAAATACCTTTCATATGCTTCTTGTATACTTTTATCTTTGAAGAAAATGGATGCTTGATTTCCTATAATATCTATTCCATCTATAAAATGAATTGAACCTAAAATAAAATCAAATTGATATTCATTTAAAATATTTTCAATTATTTTTTCATACGCAATATTATAATCTATTTCTAAACCAATCTTAATTTTTAAATTATATTCCTTCTTTGCTTCTTCAATTTCCTTAAAATTTTTTTCTATTCCATCTTTTGTTATACTTCCTTTAGGAATATTAAGTAAAAATGGAATAAAATGATTAGTAAAAACTATTTCTTCAATTCCTTTATTTTCTGCAATTTTACAATAATCTTTAACACTCCCTTTAGCATCCCATGTATAGCTAGTATGAACATGGTAGTCTATTTTTACCTTCATATTGTTAAATTTCAACACTATAGGAAAATATTAACTTTTATATGATTGATATTCTTTTATAAAAATAACTAAGCTAGCACCAATCAAAAGTATTATACAACAAATAATAAAAATTGATCCTATATAAATATAAGTAGCTAAAAATCCTGCAATTATAGCTCCAATCATAGAACCAATATCGAACATATTCCAGAAAATATTTAATGCTATTCCTCTATGATATTCTAGAACAGAATCACTTAATAATGAAGTAGTAGCAACTGCTCTCATACCCCAACCTATGCCATACATAATCATTGCTAATAATAGAAATGGCACTTCATTAGTTATGGATATTATAAAAAACATTAAAGAGAGTAATATCATTCCTATTAAAATAATTTTTTTCTTACCAAATTTATTAATAATTTTTCCAGATGGAATTCTAATAGAAGCATTTGCTAATCCATTTATAGTAAAAAGAAAAGCAATAATTGAATCATTTAACCCTATATTATTTTTAGAATGAACTGAAAAGAGAGTATTATAAACTCCTTGACATATTGCAAATAATAAAGTTGAAATATATAAAATTAAAATATTCTTAGATTTAATAATATTCTTTAAAGAAGATATAATATTTATTTTCTCTTTTATTTTCTCTTGATCAAAATTATTTTTCTCTATTCCAAATAATAAAAATAATCCAAAAATTGAGAAAAATATAGAAATTAGAAAAAGTTGATTATATGCAAAATATAAAGTGAAAATACTACATAATAAAGGGCCTAGAACCATTCCAAAACCAATAGAAGCTAAATATTTTCCGATTACTTCATTTTTTTCATTTATTCTAGAAACTCTTATTGATAATTCCATACCAGTAGGACCAAAAGATGAAAAACTTAATCCATCTATTATTGCAACTAAATAAAGCCATGATGGATTTTTTATTAAAAAATATAATGAGAAAGATATAATTTGTGCTAATAAAGCATAAAATATAATTTTCCACCCCCCATATTTAGATAAAGCAAATCCAAATAGAATCCTTGTAAAAATACATATTAATGAAGGAATTGCTATAATTATTCCAATTTGAAATTTTGAAGCACCTATGCTAATTAAATAAAGAGGAAAAATTGGATTAATTAAGTATCTTGCAGTCCAAAAAATGAATGGTAAAATTATTATTAAATAAAAATTTGCAATTCTCATGAGAATGTCCCATTAATTAATGAAATTTTTAATAAAACTTTTTTTACTTATTTAAAAAGATTTTTATATATTCTAAGAAATTATTTAATTTTCCTAATATTAGAAATAACGAATAAGATTAAAATTAATGCAAAACTTTCTATTATAAATGTTATTAAAATTATTATCCATAAAGAAGCTTTTATATCTAATAGATATCCATATATTAAGCCTGCTATAAGAATGCCAACACCTAATGCAGCATTCATAATTCCATATACTGTTCCACGTATATTCTTTGGAACAATATCTGCTATTGCAGCTCTATAAATAGATTCTTGAGTACCTAAAACAATTCCATATAATATAGCTGAGATTATAATCATTAATGAACTATTCGATGGAATAAAAGTTATAGGAGCAATAAAAAATGAAATAATAAATGGCACTATTAATGTTAAAAGGCCAATTTTATCATATATAAAGCCGGAAAATAATGCTGATGGAGCATCTATAAGTTGTATTCCAGCATAAAGCAATGGTATAAACCATCTATCAATTATTCCAATATCAGCTAATTGTGAAGCTCTATAAAGAATTAAAGCTGATGGAAGAATACCTATGCTATTTAATGTTATTGCAAGAATATAAAATGATACTATGCCTTTTGTTATACTAATTTTAACTTTTTCAATAGTAGAAGGTATTTCATATTTTTTAAGAAAATTATAAACTAAATAAAGTGAAATTAAAAGTAATAAATAAGGTAAAAAAAGGAAAGAAAAAGATATTGAATAGCTTAAAGTAAAAGCAAAAATTCCAGCAATAATTAATGGACCAAGAATAGCTCCAATTTGATCTAAGAGTTCATGAAATCCAAAAGCTTTTCCAGGTCCTACACCAGTTGAAACAAAAGATAAAATTGTATCTCTTGCAGGTGCTCTAATCCCTTTACCAAATCTTTCAATGATTATTAATAAAGCAGCTAAAATCCATCCTCCAAAAAAATTACAAAAAAATAAACTTGGTAAAGAAAAAATTAATCCATATCCTAAAAGCATTAAAGGCCAATAACTATGAGTTTTATCAACTAAAAATCCTCCAATAATTCTAGAGAAATATGATATTAATTCTCCTAAACCTACTATAATTCCTACAATTGTAGCTGAAGCACCTAAAAATTTTAAATAATCAGGTACGATCCCTCTTGCACCTTCATAAACAATATCTCCAAATAAACTAACTATTCCCATCATTAAAATAGCAATGTAAGCTTTTTTAGAAATAGACAATTTAAACCCGCTCTTATTATAATTAGCTTATGGAATAAATAAGTTGTATATAAATTTTAGAAAAAAGTAAATGTTTTTATTTTTCTAAGAAAAGAGAATATAAGAATATGAAGGTAGTAGAAAAAGAAGAAGAGAAAGAAATAAAAATAGATAAATGGACACAAAGCATATGTCCAATATGCCAAAAATTAATTCCAATGCATGTATATGAAGAAAACAATGTAGTATATCTTGAAAAAACATGTTCTGAACATGGAAAATTTGAAGATATTTATTGGGGAGATGCAGAACTTTATAAGTATTGGCAAAAATGGGATCAAGCAAAATATATGGGAACAGGAATACAGAATCCTAGAACAAAAACAATAAATGGATGTCCATTTGATTGTGGAATATGTCCAATGCATAGGTCTCATACAGTATTATCAATAATAGATGTTACTAATAGATGCAACATGGCATGTCCTGTATGCTTTGCATATGCAGGAGCTATAGGATATGTTTATGAACCAAATTATGAACAAATAGTAGAAATGCTAAAAAATTTAAGAAACACAAAACCATGGGCTCCAAATGCAATACAATTTTCAGGAGGAGAACCAACTTTAAGAAATGATTTACCAAAAATAATAAAAGAAGCAAAGAAATTGGGATTTACACATGTAGAAGTAAATAGTAATGGGATAAGATTAGCAGAAGATATAGAATATTTTAAAAGTATAAGAGAAGCTGGAATGTCAACATTGTATTTACAATTTGATGGATTAGATCCAGAAATATATAAAAAATTAAGAGGAAGAACAGATTTAATACCTATAAAACAAAAAGTAATAGAAAATGCAAGAAAAATAGGTTTAGATTCAATAGTATTAGTAGTAACATTGGCAAAAGGTGTTAATGATAATGAGCTTGGAAATATAATAAATTATGCTATTCAAAATAAAGATGTTATAAGATGTGTGAATATTCAACCAATATCTTTTGTTGGAAGAGCAACTAAAGAGAAAATAAAAGAAATGAGAATTACAACTCCAGATGTATTAAAATTAATAGAAGAACAAACAAATGGAGCAATAACAAGATGGGATTTTAGACCAGTTGATTGGCCTGTACCAATATCTCTTGCAATGGAACAAGTAAAAAATAGATTATATCCAAGGTTTACAATGAATCCATATTGTGGAGCAGCAACATTTATATTTATAGAAAATGGAAAAATAATTCCAATAACAAGAATAGTAGATGTTGATAATTTTGCTGAAATACTTTGGCAAATATATTATATGGCTATAGAAGGGAGTAAAACAAAAGCAAAAATGCAATTATTAAAATTATTGCCATTAGTTAAAGCAGAACCTATAAGAAAATTATTTAAAGATGTATTAACAAAAGGATCTTATAAAGCACTTGGCTCTCTTATACGTAATATGATAATGATTGGATGCATGCATTTCATGGATTATAATAATTTTGATGTTGCACGTGTTCAAAGATGTGTAATACATTATGCCTTACCAAATGGGTCAATTATTCCATTTTGTACATTAAATTCTCTTCATCGTTCTCGTATAGAGAAAGAATATTCCATGACTATTGATGAATGGTATAAACTTCATCCTAATGCTAAAATAAATGATTATGTATAGCTTTTTAAAAGAATAAACTAAAGATTTAAATAATACCTTTTAGATAATATTTTCATGGAAAAGAGAGAAAGACCTTTAGGAGTGACTATTCTAGCAATTCTCGAAGCAATAGAAGGAGTAATATATCTTGCTGGTATATTACTTATTGGAATATTCTTTGAAATGATAACTACATTCATGCCTGAAACAATGCCCAGAATGATTGGATTTTTCAAAGGCTTTTTAGGAATGATCGTATTAGTGATTGCCATAATCTTATTAATACTAGGATTAATAAGTTTCTTACTTGCTTATGGATTATGGACTGGAAAAGGATGGGCTTGGACATTAACATT
>CAZHGP010000023.1:0-8057 GCA_964532175.1 uncultured Nitrososphaeria archaeon | reverse complement strand
TCTTACTTGCTTATGGATTATGGACTGGAAAAGGATGGGCTTGGACATTAACATTTATATTTTCCATAATAGGCATATTGCTTGGTTTAGTAAGTTTGCCTAGTGGCATTATTTCGATTCTTATTAATGTATTAATACTTTATTATTTAACAAGGCCCCATGTTAAAGCATTTTTCGGAAAAGCTCCACCTCCAGTCCCTCCACCGCCACCAATATAGATTTATTCTTCTCCTTTTTTATATTAATTGTGATTGTTGTTTTTGAAGATAAGAATAAAGTTCTTTAAGATAATTAGATATTTTTTCTAAACGTTTTTCTATTTCATCTACTCTTGTTTCTAATCGAACTATTCTTTCAATTAATTCAGTAATTTCCTTTTTTTGAGACATAATAATAAACTTTTTCTCCTTTAATATAAGGTTTTATAAATGGAAAAATAAATATATTTTCTAAAAACAATTTTTATTTATGAATGTATATGAAGTTTTAATGAATGAATTTTCTATCCCAGAATGCTTAAGTATTTTAGTAAATTTATCAAACTATCATAGAATTCAAGGTTCTTCAGATTTAGAAGAAGCTGCTGAATATATTGCAAAAACATTAAATAATAATGGATTGAATACAAAAATTCATTCTTATCCATATAGTAAAAGATATGGATTAATGGAGGCATTAGTTGGATGGAATGTTAAATCAGCTGAATTATACATGATTAAACCAAAAGAAAATTTACTTCACACATTTATTAATACTAAAACTTTAGTTGTGGCGCATAGTCCAGGAGGGGAAATAGAAGCTCCTGTAGTTTATATAGGAAAAGGAGAAGATGATAAAGATTATGAAAATAAAAATATTGAGGGGAAAATAATTTTATCATATGGTAATCCTTATTTTGTTTATAAAAAAGCAATAAAAAAGAAAGTTGCTGGAGTAATATTTTATAAAAAAGAAGCTCCTGAAGATGCTATACCATATTCTGGATTATTTTTAGATATTGAAGAAGCAAATGAAGCAAATGCAATAGCATTGAATATTTCAAAAAGAAATGCAAACATGATTTTAAGTATGCTTGAGAAAAATGAAGAAGTAATTTTAAAAGCAAAAGTTGATGTTGAATATAGAGATAATCCTCAAATAAAAATTATTGAAGCAAGTATTGGAGATGGTGAAGAAGAAATAGATTTATTAGCTCATTATTGTCATCCAGCAGGAACAATTAATGATAATGCAAGTGGTTCAGCAGGATTAATTGAATTAGCTATAGCTATGAAAAGAGCTTTAGATAAAAGGATACTTGAAAAACCTTTAAGGAAAATATGTTTTTATTGGTATCCAGAATATTATGGAACAATTGCTTTTTTATCAAATATAAAAAGGAAAATTATTGCTGCAATAAATTTAGATATGATTGGTGAAAAACAAGAATTAACAGATTCAACTTTAATGCTTGTTAGAGCGCCATATTTCAAAACTTCTTTTTTAGAAGCTATTCTATATTATGAAATTGAAAAAGCTTTCTCAAAAATAAAATCTTTTAGTGGATTAAGTAATGCATTATCTATAAAATTTAGTGTTGTAGACTATGAATCAGGAAGCGATCATGATATTTATCTTGATTTTGGTATACCTGCATATATGCTAAATCAATGGCCAGATAAATTTTATCATTCAAGTGAGGATACGATTGAAAAAATAGACCCTCATATTCTTAAAACAATTGCTATAGCATCTGGTGTTGCAGCATATAAATCAGCTTCTATAGAGAAATTTCCAGAAATAAAAAAATATGTTTATCATTATTTTATGAGTTTATTTCATAAAAAACTTGGAGAATGTATTATGAATAAACTTGATAAAATATATCAATTACGTAAAGAAGAATTTTATAAAGAATTTTCTTTAATAATTAATTCGATTAATAAAAATTCAGAAAAAGAATTTGGAAATTTTCATGAAAGAAATCATAAATTAGAAAAGAAAAAATACATTAGAAAATTCATAGGACCATTAAATCTTAAATGGTTTATTAAAAATATTGGAGAAGAGAAAATAAAATGGTTAAAAGAAATGATTAATAAAGAAAAATACTATTCAACAATATTCTTTCATGCTTTACCAATGCTTTTAAATAATCCAATGTCAATTGAAGACATAATTAATAAACTTGAAGCAGAATTTGGAATAGAAATTAATGAAGAAAAAATAATTTCATTATTAAACTTACTTAAGGAATGTAATCTTATTATTGAAACATCATAATATTGCTGAAATTTAATAAAAGAAAAAATTACTTTTTCCAAAGTTCTTTTCTTAATAAATCCCTTATGGCAGTTCTAATTACTGCACTTCTACTTGGATACATTCCGAGTTTTACTAATTCATCCATTCCTTCTATTAATGCTTCAGGAAGTTTTACTGAAATAAGCTTCAAGACTTCCACCGCCAATATAAATTTATAAACAACGTTTCTTTTAAATCTTTTTGTTTATTCTTGAACATAAAGTGTTGATAAAAATATGTTTAAAGAATTTTATAAAATATTTATTCCATTAATAATTGGCACAATTCTTATTTTAATTCTAATATTTTATATTGGAATTGATAAAATAATCTACACAATATTAAAATTGAATATTTTTTATATTTTATTAGGAGGATTTTTTACAATATTATTCTTTATTTTTAGAGCATTTAGATGGATTTTATTAATTAAGCCTATGAATGGAATTAAAATATCAATGGCTTTATCAGCTACAGGTTTAGGATATTTAATAAATACATTAATTCCTTTAAGAATTGGAGAAATAGCAAGAGCATTAGCTATTTCTAAAGAAAGTAAAAAGAGCTTTGCATCTATTTTTGCAACAGTTATTATTGAAAGAATATTTGATTTAATTTATTTATTATTATTTTTATCTATTTTATTATTCTTCATTCCATTTTCAATAAGTTCAAATATAATAATCATAGCTTCTTTTGAATTAGCTGGAATAGTAGTATTTATTGGTTTAATATTTATATTTGCTATTATAAAATTTGAAGAAAAATTCATAATTTTTATTAATAAAATTTTAAAGCCATTTCCTAAAAAAATTAAAGATGCTTTAATTAATTTTTCAACATCACTCATAAAAGGAAGCAAAACTCTTAAAATTGTTTATAAGAATATATTTTTCCATTTATTTTCATTCTTCATAACTTTTTTTCAAGCATTAATTTTTACAATGATTATATATTCACTCAATATAAAAATATCTTTATTTTCAGTTTTAATAATTTCTTTAATTATAACTTTATCTCATGCTTTACCAGCTGCTCCTGGATATTTAGGCTCTTTTCAAATTGTTTGGATAGCAATTTTTTCTTTAATAGGATTACCTATTGAAACAATTATTAGTTCTTCTATAATTGCAAATTTTATAAATCTCTTATATACTTTATTTATTAGTGGGATTCTTACTTCTATATATGGCTTTAAAATAAGTGAATATTTAGAAATAACGATAAAGAAAAAATATTATTGAAAAAAAAGCTTATTTTATCAAAAAAAGGGAATAAAAGCTTATTAAATAGTTTTTTAAGTTTTTTTTAAATTAGGTGATATTATATGGCTCAATCAGCTCCAGGAGCAGGTGCTACTCAACCAATTATAATTCTTAGGGAAGGGACACGTAGAACAAGAGGAAGAGAAGCACAATCAGCAAATATAATGGTTGCAAAAATAATATCTGAAACACTTAAATCTTCATTAGGCCCTAAAGGAATGGATAAAATGCTTGTTGATAGTTTTGGAGATGTTGTTATAACAAATGATGGAGCAACAATTCTTAAAGAGATGGATGTTGAACATCCTACTGCAAAAATGCTTGTTGAAACAGCTAAAGCTCAAGATGAAGAAGTTGGAGATGGAACAACTTCAGTAGTTGTAGTAGCTGGAGAATTATTAGCTAAAGCTGAAGAATTAATAGATAAAGAAGTACATCCATCATTAATCATTGAGGGATATAGAAAAGCGGCAACCAAAGCTTTGGAGATACTTGATGAAATAAGCATCCCAGTTAAACCAACTGATAGGAAAATTTTAGAAAAAATTGCTAAAACATCACTTGCAAGCAAAATGGTTTCAGAAGAAGCAGATTATCTTTGCAAAATTGCAGTAGATGCTGTTTTAAGAGTTGTTGAAAAAAGAGATGATAAATATTATGTTGATTTAGATGATATAAAAATTGAAAAGAAAGAAGGGGAATCTCTTAGAGATACAAAGATTATTGATGGAATTGTTTTAGATAAAGAAGTAGTACATCCAGATATGCCAAAAAGGATTGAAAATGCAAAAATTGCTTTACTTGATGCATCATTAGAAATTGAAAAAACAGAATTTGATGCTAAATTGAATATTGAATCTCCTGAACAAATGAGAGCTTTCATGAAACAAGAAGAAGATATGCTTAGAGATATGGTTAATAAAATAATTGAAAGTGGTGCAAATGTTGTTCTTTGTCAAAAAGGAATAGATGATATGGCACAATACTTCTTAGCTAAGAAAGGGATAATGGCAGTACGTAGAATAAAGAAATCTGATATTGATAAAATAGCTAAAGCTACAGGTGCTAGAATAATTTCAAGAGTAGAAGATTTAAGTCCTTCAGATTTAGGTAAAGCTAAACTTATTGAAGAAAGGAGAGTTGGAGAAGATAAAATGGTTTTCATTGAAGGATGTGAAAATCCAAAATCAATAACAATATTAATTAGAGGTGGAACAAAAAGAATAGTGGATGAAGCAGAAAGATCTCTTCATGATGCAATAAATGTTGTAAAAGATGTTATTATTGAAGGTAAAATTGTTGCTGGTGGTGGAGCACCAGAAGCTGAAGTTGCTTTAAGACTTAGAGATTTTGCAAAATCTCTTTCAGGAAAAGAACAACTTGCAATTGAGAAATTTGCAGAAGCATTAGAAATTATTCCAGCTCAACTTTCTGAAAATGCTGGAATGGATCCTATTGAATCATTATTAACTATAAATGCTAAACATAAAGATGGACAAAAATGGGCTGGAATAGATGTTTTAAATGGTAAAATTTCAGATATGTATAAATTAGAAGTTCTTGAACCTACATTAGTCAAAAAACAAATAATCAAATCAGCAATGGAAGCAGCTTCAATGATATTAAAGATAGATGATATAATAGCAGCTTCTAAGCTTGAAACAAAAGGTCCAGAAAAAGGGCCAAAGAAAGAAGAAGAAGGGCTTGAAGAATCTTCAACAGAGTGAGAAGAAAATAAAATTAACAAAGTATGAAATTGCTAGAGTCATAGGCGCAAGAGCTCTTCAATTAGCTTACGATGCTATTCCGCTTGTAGAACCTAAACCAAATGAAACACCAATAGATATTGCTAAAAGAGAATTTGAAGAAGGGCTTCTTCCAATAATAATTAGAAGGAAACTTCCAGATGGAAGCTATGAAGATGTAGACTTAATGGAATACTTTAAAACTTTTAAAAAAGAAAAAACTAGAGAATTAATAGAAGAAAAGCATTAATTTTTAAATATTCCTTTTTTTTATTTTTATAAGTGAATTCTTGCAAAATTTGTGGAAATAAAAATAGATTAATAAGTAAAAATCTTGGAATATGCTTAAAATGCATAAGGGAAAATAGAGAAGAAGCTATAAAAATTTCAATGAAAATACATGAAAAAACTAGAGCTTTATTCAATTTGCCTCCTATTCCTCCAAAGGAAGAAAAAGGTAAACCTTGCTATGGATGCGGAAATAATTGCTTAATCCCTTTAAATAGTAAAGGTTTTTGTGGATTAGTTAAAAATATTGATAATAAAATAGTTAGACTTGCTGGCACTAATGAAAAAGCAATTCTTGAATGGTATTATGATCCTATTCCAACAAATTGTGTTGCTTGGTGGACATGCGCAGCTTGTACTGGTTTAGGATATCCAAAATATGCTTATACTGAAAAAGGGGATATAGGATATTATAATCTAGCTGTTTTTTATGGAGCATGTTCTTTTGATTGCTTATTTTGCCAAAATTGGCATTATAGAAAACTTTCAAATAATTTAAAACCGATTTTTTCAGCTGAAGAACTTGCTTCAAAAGCTATAGAAAAAGTTTCATGTGTATGCTTTTTTGGTGGCGATCCTTCAACTCAAATGCCTCATGCATTAAAAACTAGTGAAATAATAATTGAAAATAGTGAAAAAAACAATAGAATAGTTAAAATATGTTGGGAAACGAATGGAAATATGAATGAAAGATATGCAAATTTAGCTGCTGAATTATCTCTTAAAACAGGTGGAATTATGAAATTTGATTTAAAATTTTGGGATGAAACATTGAATATTGTAATGACAGGTGTAAGTAATAAGCAATCATTAAAAAATTTTGAAAATATTGGAAGAAAATTCTATGATAAAAGAGAAAAACCTCCTTTATTAACTGCAAGCACACTTTTAATTCCAGGATACATAGATGAAATTGAAGTAAAAAATATAGCAGAATTTATAGCAAGCATAAATCAAGAAATACCATATACATTATTAGCATTTTATCCACAATATGTACTTAATGATTTACCTACAACAAGTAAAGAGATGGCTTTAAAATGTTTAAAGATTGCAAGAGAAGCTGGATTGAAAAATGTAAAATTAGGAAATGTACATTTGCTTAAATAATTTTTTATAAGAATATATCATATTTATTTTATTTAAAAAAATAGAGTATAAACTCTATTTTAATATTTTAAAAAAGAAATATATTCAAAATAATCATAAATAAACAATAAAAATAGTTTGTAAACTTTATTGAACAATAAATTAATGTTTAATAAATTAAAAAAATTTAACTATCAAAAATAAAAAAATGTTAGGAAAGCATAAAATGTGGAAAATTGGATCAAAAGAATTAAAATTAGATTATGGAAAAACAGCTAAATGGTATTATGGATCATTATTAAGAAATACTAAAATAATTACTTATAATTTTCTTGAAAAATATGGAGAAGAAATATTTATAGAAAATATTTCAAATCCATTTTGTTTTGATTGTTTTTTATATGCAATTGGTTTTGAAGAAATAACTAGTGGAACAACTACAATATTTTCATCTATTCTAAAAGAAATTATAAATTATGAAAGTGGAATATTTATTGCAGGAGGAAAAAGTTTATCAGCTTTTAAAGTGCCTGAAGAATTAAATAATTTAAAAGAAATTTTTGGTTTTTCAGAAGAAAAAATAGAATATTTAAAGTATTGTAGTAGAATGACAGCAAAAGTAGATAATTATGCTATACAAGATGGCTTTAGGCTTTATCATCATTTAATGATTATTTCTAAGAATGGAACATGGGCTGTAATTCAACAAGCAATGAATCCAATAATTAGAACTGCTAGAAGATATCATTGGTATTCAAGAAAAATGAAAAATTTTGTAGAAGAGCCGCATCAAGGAATAATAAGTAAACAAAAAGTAAGTGAGGTACTTGATATGACAGCTATGAAAAGTGGCGAAAGTAGAAAAGCATCATTGGATGTACTTAAAGAAAAACCATCAAAAATAAAAAGAATTACTGAAACAAATAATCAAAATCAAATGAAATTAACAAATTGGGTATGTAATGAAGAAGAAATTAATTTTTCTCCTAAAAGAATACCAAGAATAATTAATTGGAAATTATTAAATAAGCTTCATGAAAATGTTCCAAAAACATATGAAGAATTATTATCAATAAAAGGGGTTGGTGAAAACATAATTAGATTATTAGCTCTCTCAGCAGAAATTTTATATGGAGTTCATCCAAGCTATGAAGATCCAGCATTTTTAGAAGAGGAATTTTATAATTGTAATGGTAATGGAGGAAAAGAGTGTATATTATTAGAAACAATTAATGAAATAAATCATAATCTTATAAAAAATAGTATGTTAAGAAGATTAGAAAGATGTAATAGAGCATGCATATCTTCATAAATATTCAATATCTAGCTTTTCCTTATTTTTTTAAAAAAAAGAATATTAAATAAAAATAATTTTTAAATTTATCCC